>DASZZA010000691.1:0-8670 GCA_035545135.1 Lacipirellulaceae bacterium
GACCGCGCCCGGAACTAGAGATTCCCAAAATCATCGCGTACGCCCACAAGCGCGGCGTCGGAATTCGACTGTGGGTGCATTGGAAAGCACTCAGCAAGCACCTGGAAGGAGCATTCTCGCTATATGAATCGTGGGGCGTCCAGGGATTGATGGTCGATTTTCTGGATCGCGACGACCAAGAGATGGTTGAATGGACCGAACGGATGCTCGATTGCGCTGCCCAACACAAGTTGAACATTCAAATCCATGGCTCATCGAAATACAGCGGCGAAGAACGCACTTTTCCGAACTTGTTTAATCGCGAGGGGGTATTGGGTCTGGAGTACGCGAAGTGGTCCGATCTGTGTACTCCCGCGCATAGTGTGAATGTCGCTTACACACGGGCAATTGCTGGCCCCGTCGATTTTCACCTGGGCGGGTTCCGCTCGGTCTCACGTACCGCATTCCGGCCGCGGTATCGCGCGCCCGTCGTGACGGGTACGCGGTGCCACAATCTGGCGTTGTACATCGTTTACGAGAATCCCATGCCGATGGTCGCCGACGCGCCGTCCGCCTATGAGGGCCAAGTCGGCTTTGACTTCATCAGGGAGGTGCCAACCACATGGGACGAAACGCGATTTGTGGTTGGCGAACCCGGTGAATTTGTGGTGATCGCCCGGCGAAAAAAAAATACATGGTATCTCGGCGGTATCACTAATTGGACGCCGCGGGCTCTTGACGTACCGCTGACATTCCTTGGCCACGGAGAGTTCAAAGCGGCGTTGTATGTAGACGGCTCCATGGATGAATCGCAGCCTAACGCAATCGCGCGACAGCAGCAGAACGTCGGAGCGACGACACCGCTCCATATCTCCCTGGCGCCCGGCGGCGGTTTTGTTGGAACCATCCACGCAAAACGAGCCGATGAACATACAGAAGCCCGTCGCGGGACTGGTTAATCTACCGACGGCGCTTTGGCAGTGGAACTGCGAATGACAAGATCGGCTGCGACTTTGACGGTTGTTGGTGCTTCATCGTCGGAGATGATGCCGTCAATGCGGTCCATGATCAGCTTGGCCGCGAGACATCCGATTTCGTGGGGTTTCTGGCGCATCGTCGTAAGCGGTGGATTCATTGTGGCCGCAAAATCAAGATCGGCAAAACCGACAATCGACACATCTTGCGGAACCTTCATGCCCAATTCACGGGCGGCCTGATTGACCAGCGCCGCCTCGTGGTCGGAGACGGCAAATACGGCCGTGGGGTGCAATTTATCGGTCAGCAGCTCGCGGGCGACTTCCGGCCCATTGGTGCCCTGAGCATTAAGCCGCCAGCTTTTCACATTTGCATTTGGGCAGCGCCGCACAGCTTCCTCGAATGAGCTGCGTCGTTTGACAGCCCAGGTTTGTGACGGCGTTTCGCGGCTCGAAAGGCAGGCGATGCGGCGATGTCCCAAATCGAGCAAATGCTTCGCCACGACCGACGTAGCTTTCTCTTCATCCGTCTCAACCGAATCGGCCACGGTCGAATAATGGTCAATTACCGCGACCGGTACACGGCGCTCGACGAACTCGGGAAAATGATGATAGTACGCCACACTGAACGGCGGCCACATGATCAGGCCGTCTACACGGCGATCGAGTAACCGGTTGATTTGTTTCAGACCTTGTTCCTCGTCTTTTTCGAAGTGTGGCATGTCGCCAAGATTGCCAACCCATACGGTAATCGGCAAATAATCGTAATCGTTAAGGGACTTGTGAATGCCGGAAAGCACGGCCACCCAAAACGAATCGAATGGTGGAATCATCACACCGACGGTCTGCGTGTGACCGGTTTGCATACCGTTGACGAGCAAGTTGCGCCGCCAACCGAGTTGGCGCGACGCCTCCAACACCCGGCGACACGTTTCTTCTCCGAAGCGGCCTTGATCACCGCGCAAGATTCGCGAAGCGGCTGCCAGCGAAACGTTTGCCGCTTTCGCCACGTCCTTGAGCCGCGGGACTTGAGATTGTGCCATGGTTAGATCGTCGCTTATTGGCAGCGCGACATTCGGCCGACCCGTGGTGGTTGGCCGCGTTTTCCCAGCGGACGATGCATGGCCCGCTTGCTGGTAGACACGGCGAATCAACCTTAGTAAACTAGTTTACGCTATCTATTTTATTCGCTGCCTCCGGCCAATGTCAATTCGGCGCCGGTGGTTCCCAACCTTGTCCTAAGGGACGCAAAGCCCAGCGCAACGCCATGAGTAGTAAAGTGCAATCCAGATCGAGCGTCGCGCGCCGCGACGGCCCGGAGAACGGCTCGCCAACGCACATTCAAGGCCAAGCGCCCCCCATTCCGTGGCAAGAGCGTCCGACCGGGTGCCGCGACGTGATTTGGCGCTATACCGCCAACCCGATCATGGGCCGACATTTCATGCCGGAGGTTCAAGGCGTTTACAATAGCGCCGTTGCGCCGTACGGCGACGGATTTGTCGGCGTCTTTCGCGTGGAAAAACGCACGCGGTTCCCGCATCTCCACATCGGTTGGAGCGACGACGGAATTGATTGGCAGATTGAGTCGGAGCCAATCGTGTATTCCAAAGGCAGTTCCCAGACGCTGGCCGACTACGCCTACGATCCGCGCCTCTGCAAAATCGACGGCAAGTATTACATCACGTGGTGCGGCGGCCACAACGGCCCGACGATTAGCGTTGCTGCAACGCGCGATTTTCACACGTTCGAGCGTCTTGAAAACGCGTTTTTGCCGTTCAATCGAAACGGCGTGTTGTTTCCGCGCAAGATCGGCGGCAAGTTTTTCATGCTCAGCCGTCCCAGCGACGATGGCCACACCCCTTTCGGCGATATTTATTTGAGTCAAAGTCCCGACATGTGCCACTGGGGAATGCACCGCCTGGTGATGCGCCGCGGCGGCGCCGAAGTTGGCCAGTGGTGGCAGCGCACCAAGATCGGCGCCGGCCCCATCCCAATCGAAACCGACGACGGCTGGCTGTTGATTTATCACGGCGTAATGGACACGTGCAATGGATTCGTCTACAGCATGGGCGCCGCGCTATTGGATCTCGACGAGCCGTGGCGCGTGCTGTATCGCACGAATCAGCATATCCTCACTCCGGAAACCTCATATGAAGTTTCCGGTCACGTGCCAAACGTCGTTTTCCCGTGCGCGGCCTTGCACGACACGGTGTCTGATCGGCTGGCCATTTATTACGGCGCCGCCGACACGTCGTGTTGCCTGGCTTTTGCACACTTGAGTGAGTTGACGGCGTTCGTGAAAGAAAACTCCACAGTGTTTTAAGCGACTCTATCCGAATCTCCCTCTCTCTGTAGTAAGGATGGCCGGAGAGTGCCGTGGAGGCGTTAGAATCTTAATTCAACCTTCTCCTCCCGGGCATTGGTAACGGAATCTGCCTCTCGGCGGCGCACCGATGACCATTCATTCCGTAGACCTGGCGGTGCTACTGGTTTACTTCGCTGTGACCATTCTCGTCGGTCTGTGGGTCTCGAAGCGCGGCGCCAAGGATCTCGACTCCTACTTCCTCGGCAGTAAGAGCCTGCCATGGTACGTGCTGGGCATCTCCGACGCTTCCGGCATGTTCGACATCGCCGGCACCATGGTCATGGTCTATTGGCTGTTCGTTTACGGTCTCAAAAGCATTTGGCTGCCTTTCCTGTGGCCTGTTTTCAATCAGATTTTCTTGATGATGTTTTTGAGCGCCTGGTTGAGACGCTCTAACGTACTGACGGGCGCCGAGTGGATTCAGTTTCGCTTCGGGCGAGGCACGGGCGCCAATCTGGCCCACATCAGCGTCGTAATTTTCGCGCTGGTAAATACGGTCGGGCTGCTGGCGTACGCATTTAAGGGCATCGGCAAATTTGCCGTCACCATGGTGCCCTGGCAGCTCTCGACCCAGACCGCCGGACCGTTCACCAACGAAAATGTCTATGCCATGATCATTTTGGCACTCACTTCCCTGTATGCCATCAAGGGCGGCATGGTGAGCGTCGTGGCTACGGAGGTGATGCAATTCACAATACTGACCACGACATCGCTCATCATCGGCGTCATCGCCATGGCAAAAGTCGCTCCGGATATGGTTGCCCACGCCATCCCGAGTGGGTGGATCGATCCGTTTTTCGGCTGGAAAATCAATCTAGATTGGTCGAGCATCCTTCCGAAAGTGAACAACGCCATAACTAAAGACGGCAACGATTGGTTCGGCATCGTTTTCGGTCTGATGTTCTTCAAAGGCATTCTGGCAAGCCTGGCCGGCCCTGCCCCCAATTACGACATGCAGCGCGTACTGGCCACCCGCAATCCGCGCGAGGCCTGCTTGATGAACGGCATGGTGAACGTAGTTCTCTACTTTCCCCGCTACATGATGATCGCTGGAATTTCCGTCCTCGCGCTGGCGTTCTGGATGCCCGAGTTGCGTGCGATGGACAAGCCCGATTTCGAGCGATTGCTGCCGATGGTGCTCACGCGCGACGTGCCACAGGGGGTCGTCGGGCTGCTGCTCGCCGGCCTGCTGGCCGCGTTCATGTCGAATTTCGCGGCCACAATCAACGCCGCGCCTGCTTACATTGTGAACGATATCTACAAGCGGTTCATCAATGCCAACACATCGCCAAAGGCCGAAGTGGCAATGAGCCGGGCGGCGTCGCTGGCTGTTTTGATTGTCGGCATTGTTTTCGGTCTCTTAACTCGCAATATCATCGAAGTAATGATGTGGATCGTCGCCGCACTTTACGGCGGGTATGTCGTTGCAAACGTATTGAAGTGGTACTGGTGGCGATTCAACGGCTACGGTTATTTCTGGGGAATGGTGGCCGGTATACTGGGCGCGATGCTCGTACCAGAGCTCATGCCGTTCGTTGCGCCACGGGTTTTTTCGCCGCAGTTGGCGGCGGTCGTCGAGTCGAACCAACTCTACACCATTCCCGTGTTAGTAATTCTCTCGCTGGGTGGCTGCTTGCTGGGAACGTATCTGAGCGATCCGGAAGACGCGGCCATCCTCAAAAACTTCTACAAAACAACTCGACCATGGGGCTTTTGGGGGCCCATTCGCGACCTGGTTGTTGCCGAAGACCCTTCGTTCCAGCCGAATCGGAACGCGGCTCGCGACTGCACCAATGTAGCGGTCGGAATCGTCTGGCAGCTCTGTCTCACGTCGCTGCCAATCTTTCTCGTGCTACGTTCATGGAATCAGGTCGTTGTGGTGTCACTTCTTCTTATCCTGACAAGCATTTTCATTAAATTGAACTGGTACGATAAACTTCCGCGCGACGAGTCGACAGCAACAATCACGCAACTTCCATGACTAGAAGCCGTTTCACGACCGCTCTGGGTGAGGGAGACAGTCCCCTTTTGCTCCGAAGACGCCGCAAAAGGGGACAGACCCCGATCGGTTTTGACACTGCTTGTAGCAAACGGCTATTGCCGTATTGCGCCGCCTTGTTAATGGTCGCCGGGTTGCTGTGCACAGCGACCAAGGTCGCCGCCGATGATCTGAAGAGCACTCTCACCCGTCGCGGCGACAAGCTTTTCGATGGGCAGCACGAGTTTCGCTTCGTCTCGTTCAACATCCCCAATCTGATGGTGATCGAGGATGCCTACGAGTTCACGAGGCCCAATCCGTGGCGCTGGCCGAACGATTACGAGATAGAAGACGCGATCGAATCCGTTCGCCAAATGGGAGGTCAGGTCGTGCGTACGTACGTCCTCAGCGTTTACCGCGAAGGCTCAGACATGGGGCGATGTGTCCATGTCCGCGGGCCGGGGAAGTTCAATGAGGAGGGCTTCCGCGCGTTGGACAAAGTAATTGAAGTTGCCCACCGCAAAGGCATTCGCGTCATTATTCCTTTTGTCGATCAAGCCAATTGGTGGGGCGGCGTCGCCGAGTACGCAGCATTTCGAGGCAAGCCTGCCCAGGCATTCTGGAGTGATCCGCAAATCAAGTCCGACTTTAAGGCGACGATTCGCCATCTGATTACCAGAAAGAACTCCTACACAGGCGTTGCCTATCGTGACGAGCCAGCTATTTTCGGCTGGGAAACGGGAAACGAGATTAACCCCACTCCCGAGTGGACGCGCGAAATTGCCGCATATATCAAGCAGCTCGACGACAACCACCTGGTGCTCGACGGCAACTCGCTGCACGGCGTCCCCACAACATCTCTCGATGATCCGAATATCGATGTCATTACAACTCACCACTATCCCTGGGGCGCAGACCACGACTTCGCGAAGGCGATACGTGCAGCACATGCTCTCACGCGCGGTAAAAAGGCATATGTCGTTGGTGAATTCGGTTTCGTCGAAACACGACATCTCGCAGATGCAATGCAAACCGTCATCGACGACGGAGTCACCGGTGCGCTGCTTTGGAGCCTGAGAATGCACCGGCGGGAAGGCGGATTTTATTGGCATACCGAGGGTGGCACGGGACGCAACATTTACAAAGCCTACCATTGGCCTGGTTTCACGTCGGGCAACCGCTACGACGAGTGCGGAGTCTTGAAGCTCTTGCGCCAGAAGGCGTATGAGATTCGTGGGCTCGAACCGCCGCCGCTCGAGCGGCCCGCCTCGCCCAAACTTTTGCCCATTGAAAAGACAAGCGCGATTTCCTGGCAAGGTTCGACCGGCGCCAGCGGTTACGATGTGTGGCGCGCACCGGCTCCCTCGGGGCCGTGGGAGAAGATCGCCCACGACCTTTCAGACGCCGACGTCCAATATCGCCCGCTCTTTAACGACGACTCCGGCAAACCCGGAACCCGCTACTGGTACCGCGTCTTTGCTCGTAACGCGGTCGGCGATTCGGCGCCTTCCAACATGGTCGGGCCCGTCGCCGTCAACTCGCGGACGCTCGTTGATGAATGCCGAGATCTTTCACTGACGGCAGGTGCTACGGGTAAAGTTTCGCCGGCGAGTGAGGTTGCCCGGGCAGCACGGGAAGATTGCCATCGCCTCATCCTTCCTCCCGGATCAGCGGTCGTTTACCGCGTGAAGGAACCGATCCGCCGCTGGCGCGTGTATGCCTTCGCGCCGGCCGATGCGAACCTCTCGTTCGCCGTCTCTTCCGACGGCAAGCAGTATCAGCCCGCTGTGGCCGATCATCGCGCGTTCCCATCCGGCGCAAGCGTGTACGAATACCTTACGCCGAACCTGTTTACCTGCGAATTGCGCGGACGCGATGCAACGTTGTTGCGAATCTCAAATGAGCAGACGCACTCCAACGACTCCGGTCGTAACGACGCCATCGAACTATCGCGCGTTGAAATCGAGAACGGCCCCACCGATCGTCAACAAGCTGTTCCGCCAAAACCACCAGTTGCAAACGCTGTTCAGCTTAACTCGTCAATCTTCATCGACGGCATCGGTTCAGCCGATGACGCGCTCCGGGCCATCGATGCGGCCGCTGCGCGTGGAGAGCGGCAACTCAATGTTGTCGTCACGGTTCGGGTCGATTTAACGGACGACCTGCGAATAAAAAGTCTTGGCAGCTTTGATCGATCGACGCACCAATACAAGCCTTTCGACGATGATATGCGCCGTGCGCTGAGGCAGGAGTTGCACCAGGTTTTCGCTAGTATGGTCAAGCACGGCATGGCTATTTATGTCCTCCCGCATATCGACGCGGGTGGGGACGTTCAAACCTGGCGCAATTGGATAGATTTCGATCCACTCACGTCGTACAGTGGCTTTACGTACGCCGACCTTATGCTCGGTACCATTGCCGACGCGCTCGCAGAAACTACCACGCCAGATACGCACATCGAAATGGCCCTCTCTGGAGAGATGGGTACAAGTTTGTTTCGTTATCCAGAATCCTATCTCGCGGTCGTGCGACAATTGCGTGGGCGGCCGAAACTCAAGCAGTTAAGAATTGGCATCAGCTTAAACCACGGCGGAATCGCGGGGCAACGAAACCCCAGCGGCGCCCCAGATTTTCGTTTGTCCAAACAAAAGCAGCAACATATGCAATGCTTGATCGATGATTGCGATTTCGTCGGCATGTCGTGCTACGCGCCTATCAGTGCCCAGCCAACGGCGGACGACTTTGTTCATGGCATCGACCGGTTCATGGGCGAATTTCAACAATACGGGTTGCGGGTGCCAACCACAAAGCCCATGCAATTCTCGGAAGTCGGCTTAGGAGGCGGCCACGTACGGTATGGTGAGGAGCCCGATCCGCTCAAAGCCACGCAATCGCCATGGGAGGGCAGTGGCAACCCGCACAACAATCCGTGGCGGACCGAACCGATGCAGAAGCTTCGCCGCCAGTACCACAAAGCGCTCCTCGAATTCCTTACGACGCAACCGGCTCGCTGGCGCGTTTCGGCTGCTTTTTTCTGGAGCATGGGCTCGTGGGACCCGATCGGGCAGTCGCAGCCGGAGTTTGCGGACGCGGAAATCATAGCGGCGATCGAGAAGCACAACGCAGCCGTAAAGGCTGGCCTTTGATGCTCGTAACGCGCTGGCCGAACTGCTTCCACCCATTCGGAGGATGGCGGCTCGGGCTCTAAATTATTCCCAAAAAAATCCAAAAATCTGCTGGACAAACGGAAGCGGCAGTTACTACACTGTGTACTGTACAAGTAGTTTAACACCAGTTGGGGTGTTAAGCGCCAGTGCCCCCAGCAAGACAGGTGGACTTCTCTACCTGGGGCTCGCGCGGTCGGCCTCGCGCCT
>DASZZA010000692.1:0-5089 GCA_035545135.1 Lacipirellulaceae bacterium
CTG
The DNA here is from genome assembly GCA_035545135.1 of Lacipirellulaceae bacterium. Lineage (GTDB taxonomy): Bacteria > Planctomycetota > Planctomycetia > Pirellulales > Lacipirellulaceae > JABDGM01. The sequence continues at coordinate 4 of DASZZA010000692.1, forward strand.
CAAGGGAAACCGGCAGGCGCTGCACCTGGAAACGGGCCAGGAGCCGGTCGACGTGTTGATTCAGTTTCTAAACGAAGTGGGCCGCGATAACCTGTTCGTCAATTTCGACCCAGCGAACATGATTCTTTATGGAGCCGGCGAACCGATTCCCGCGTTGGAAAAGCTCGGTTCGCGGGTGCGCAGCATCCACTGCAAGGACGCGACGTGGTCGGACCGGCCGGGTGAAACGTGGGGGGCTGAAGTGCCGCTCGGCGACGGCGACGTTAATATGGGGGCATTCTTGAAGACACTGAACAGAATTGGCTACAACGGGCCGCTCACGATCGAACGCGAAATCCCCCAGGAGCCCGAGCGGCAGAAGGCGGAGATCAGTCGGGCAATTGAGTTGCTGGAGCGGCTGAAAGGGGAGGTTTTGTAGCTTGGCACTGCCCACGAGAAGTACGTAATTCAAAATGCAATGTCAGTCACAGAAGCCACCATTACATCACCATTAACTGATTCTTGGAACATACAAAGACACAGAAGTCGCCACGGAGATTAGATCATTTCAGAATCAAGACGTCATGCCCATCATGTACGGAATTCATCAACGAAGTCGTTATCTTTCTCAGTGTGTTCTGTGCCCTCTGTAGCAAATCATTCTCAGTCTTAATAACACCTGAAACGTAATGGGGATAGCCCACCCTACTTAGGAACTCACGCATGCTCGTCCGCACACGTCTTTCGGTGATGATGTTCCTGCAATATTTCGTGTGGGGAGCGTGGTTCGTTACGTTGAGCACGTATCTCTCTACCGCCCACGACGCCAATAACGCACGCATCTTTTCCGACAAGTTTATTGGCGCTGCATTCGGCACGTCTGCCATCGCGGCGATGATCGCACCGTTTTTCGTGGGCATGATCGCCGATCGATTTTTTTCCACAGAGCGATTGCTGTTCGTATTGCACGTTGCCGGTGGCGCGATTCTTTTTTGGATCGCGGGCGTGCTGACTCCAGTCGTTTTGTACTGGGGAATGATTGCGTATTTTCTCACGTACATGCCGACGCTTGCACTTACCAATTCGATTTCATTTCATCACTTGGACGACCCGGCCCGCGAATTCCCCGTTATTCGTGTGGCAGGCACGATCGGCTGGATCGTGGCCGGGTTTCTGGTCGGTTCACTGTTCATCGTGGGCACGTCGTTGTTCCACCCGCAACATACCGGCTTCCGATTGGAGCAACCTTTCGGATTGCACCACACATTCGAATTTGGCGAACGATTGGCGTCGAAATTCAAAATCGAATCGACTTCCATTCCGATGCAGATTGCGGCGGTCGCTCAGGTATTGCTGGGCGTGTTTTGCCTGGCACTTCCTCATACGCCGCCAACTCGGCGCGAAAGTCAGTCCGTACGCGATATTTTGGGCCTCGACGCGCTGGCACTCATGAAGCAGTGGTCATTTTTCGTCTTTGTCGTGGGCTCTTTCTTGATCTGCATTCCGTTGCAGTTTTATTACACCTTTACCAACCAGTTTCTTAACGAATTGAACGTGGCCAACGCCGCGGCGAAGCAGTCGTATGGTCAAATCTCCGAAATCTTCTTCATGCTGATGATGCCATTGTTCTTCGCTCGTTTAGGCGTGAAATGGATGTTGTTGCTCGGAATGGCCGCCTGGGCGGTTCGTTACATGCTTTTCTCGTATGGCAACGCCGGGCCCGGGATGTGGATGTTGTATGTCGGGCTTATTCTGCACGGAATTTGCTACGACTTCTTCTTTGTGACGGGTCAGATTTATGTCGATAATAAGGCGCCCGTTCATGTCCGGGCCGCGGCACAAGGTTTCATCGCGTTTGTTACGTTGGGTGTCGGTTTGTTCGTGGGTTCGATTGTCTCCGGTAACGTCGTTGAACATTACGCGACGCCAACAGCGGCGATCCCACATGACTGGCACAAAATCTGGCTGGTACCGGCGGCCATGGCGGCCATTGTAATGGTCCTGTTCGCTCTATTATTCAACGAGCGAGGCGACGGGCGCCCGGCTCACGAGGTCGATCTAGAGCGGGCCACACGTACGCCCGAGGAGGCGCCCCGGTGATTCGCGTCGGCATACTTGGCATGGGGTTCATGGGATGGATCCATTGGCTCGCCTATCAGAAGGTGGGAGGGGCGAAGGTCAGGGCCATTTGCACGCGTAATCCCAAGCGGCGTGCCGGCGATTGGCGCGACATCCAGGGCAACTTCGGTCCGCCGGGCGAGCAGGTCGATCTGTCTGGGGTTAGCACGTACGCGAATCTCGATCAGCTGTTGGACGATCCGCAGGTCGATCTGGTCGATATTACGCTGCCTACCTCGCTGCACGCGGATATTGCCGTTCGCGCGCTGGAGGCCGGCAAGCACGTGCTATGCGAAAAGCCGATGGCTCTCACGCTGCCGGATTGCGAGCGGATGGTGGCCGCGGCGAGAAGAGCGAACCGGCTGCTAATGGTGGCCCACGTGCTGCCGTTTTTTCCCGAGTACGGTTGGGCGCTCAAAGTCATTCAAAGCGGCGACTATGGCCGGGTGTTGGACGCGGCCTTTCGACGCATTATTTCCGATCCGACCTGGCTCAAAGACTTCTGGTCGCTCGAGCTTGTTGGCGGCCCGATGCTGGATGTGCACATTCACGATGCGCACTTCATTCGCATGTTATTCGGCATGCCGCAGGAAACGACGACGGTGGGCCGTATGCGCGACGGAGTACCGGAATTCTGGTACTCGCAGTTTCGCTTCGCGGATCGCGAGCTTGTAGTGGAAGCAACGGGCGGCGCGATCAACCAGCAGGGGCGGCCGTTCACGCATGCGTTCGAAATTCATTTGGAGCGGGCGACGCTGGCGTTCGACTTCGCCGTGACGGGCGGCGCGGCACAGTATCTTTGCAAGCCGATGCTGCTGGACGCCAGCGGCGGCGTACAACACCCGGAGTTGGCCGGCGGCGATCCGGTGGACGCGTTTGTCGGGGAGCTGCGCGAAGTGACGCGATGTGTGGCGGACGGGAAAACGTCCGAAATTCTCGGGGCCATTCTGGCTCAGGACGCGATTCGGCTGTGCGAGAAGCAAACGGAAAGTCTGGTCAGCGGTCAGCCGGTGAAGGTTTGAAATCGGCGACGTAACGGACGTTGAAAGCCGTCGAGCTGGCGGCGGACGTCGGGTGGCACGCCGTGAGGCTTTGCAAAGGGCGTGTACCAGCAAGTTTCTCCACACCCACCGAAGACTCTAGGCGTGCCACCCGTCGCTCCAATGGATAATCGATCTCCGTCGGTTGCGGTTGCCGACGCTACAATTGGGCATGGCGCTATTGATCGATGGTTACAATCTGCTGAACGTGACGGGCATCTTTGCCGAGGCTGGTCCCGGTACGGAGCTGCATCGTACGCGGTTCGCGCTGCTCAAGTTTTTGGCCAACTCGATCGACAAGCGCGAACGAGCCGAGACAACCATCGTCTTCGACGCGGCCGGGGCGCCGCCGGGCTTGCCGAGAACGCTAATCCACGATGGAATCACGGTGCGCTTCGCACAACGGCACTCGGATGCCGACGAAATGATCGAAGACTTGCTCGAAGAATGCAGGGCGCCGCGGTCGTTGCTGGTCGTATCGAGCGACCACCGCGTGCAGCGCGCGGCGCGGCATCGTGGGGCGGGTTTCATTGATAGCGAGCAGTGGTACAACGATTTGCTCGCCGCGCGCCGGCAGCGGCAAACAAAAGCCGACGACGCATCGGCAAAACCTCGCGGGAAACCAACGGCCGCGGAACTTGCGTATTGGCTCGGCGAATTCGACGAGTCGGCCGGAATCGACGACGATCCGGACAACCCGTTTCCGCCCGGTTATGGGGACGACGTCCACAACGAATAGGTTGGGCACGGCCCACCGTTGTCATGGTGGGCGGTGCCCGCACCTACAAGCTAACCGGCGTTTTGTGCACGCGCGCGAGGCGGCGCTTTTGCTTCGACGGGCCGGATCGTCATGGTGCCCGTCGAGCGCAGTTCGATTTCGTAGGTCTTGTGCGGCTCGACGCGCATCGACACGGCGTTGCCTGCCAGCGCGTCGATGCCCAGGGCTTTGGCGCGCTGCGGGTCGTTCGCGATCAGCCAGAAGTCGTTCCAAATCTTCTTCTCAAAATCGGACATTTTGTTGCCGCGGGCGTAGGCGGTCGGGCGCGTGCCAACGGTGTCCAATTGAAAGCCCTGCGCCGGCTGTTGATGCTCGCCGAAGATGCGCTGAAACAACGCGATGGAGGTTGACCGATCAAGGTCGGATTGCTCGATGTATTTGTCTTCGAAAGTGACCGTCAGGTAGTCGACGTAGACGATGTCGCCGACGATATCGAATTGCTTCGCCTGGCCAATCGGCTCACCTTGATCGTTGATTTCGACGAACTGAATTTTGGTCATCAAATTCGCGCGCGAGGGGCCCGATTTGGTGCCACTGGTCGGTGCGACCGGACTGAGCGACGGGACTTCGCGTTGACCGAGAACGGTGAGCCGTGCGAGCCGATGCCGCACGTTGAGCAGCTTCATCGCAACTTGCAGCCGATCGACCTCAGCGATTTTTTCCTTGAGCTCTGCACCTAGCTGCTCGATCTGTTTTTGTTGCGCGGATAAATCGTTCTTGGCCTTGTTCAGCTCGCCCAAGGTTTTGTCGAGGTCGGCCTGTTTTTGCCGGAGCTTTTCGAGCGGCTCGTTGTAGATCTCGTACGCCTTGTAACCGCCGTAGCCGGCTCCGCCAATCAGCACCAGCAGCAGAATATTGCGCACGGCAGAATTAACGTTCGAGATCGTGTCGTTGACACGCCCCATGGATAGTGCTCCGGTGTGAGATGTAGAGGCGATGACGGGCAGCGCGATTGGAAGCGCAGTGGCGCCGCCTATGAAAAGAATACCACGTCGCAAAGCGCGCGACAAACTGGCCGTCAAAACTCGGCAATTGCTCCAACCAGTCGCAACGACACTTGATCGGTCGCCTCGGATTTGGCGGAGCTTGACGCCACGGCCCATTTTGACAACGCCATGAGGGGCCAGGCGACGCCATGCAAGTCGTTGCGGAACCAGCGGTTGGCGATGGG
>DASZZA010000693.1:0-8944 GCA_035545135.1 Lacipirellulaceae bacterium
CCTGCCGTCGTTCCAACTACCCTCAGGTCCGAATATGTTGTGATAACGAGCGATGCGCACCTCCATGCCGTGATTGCGTGCATAAGCAAGGTAGAGCCTTTCGCTAAAAAGCTTCTCCCATCCGTACTCGCTGTCGGGGGCGGCCGGATACGATGTCGATTCTTCGCAGTTCGGGTTATCGGGGTCGAGTTGATTGTAGTCAGGGTAAATGCAGGCCGACGATGAATAAAAGATTCGTTTGCTGTTGCGGGAATAGGCGGCATGAAGAACGTTGAGATTGATACTGGCGGAATTGTGCATGACGTCGGCATCGTGCTCGCCGGTGAAAATATAACCCGCGCCGCCCATGTCGGCTGCGAGCTGATAGATTTCATCGAAACGGCGATCGACAAGATGCCTTACAAAGTAGGGGTCACGAAGGTCGCCGAGTATGAAATCATCGGCCTCCGTCTCGCTGAAGCGCGGGAATTTAAGATCGGCCCCGCGGACCCAAAAACCTTCGCGCTTAAGACGACGGACAAGGTGATGTCCGATAAAGCCGCCAGCCCCACAGACCAACGCCTGTTTTCCCGATGTTGGTGTCGACGTCATGTCCAAACTCCAACTGTCATTTCAGCAACTCTTTATTTCTCAAATTTCCCAAGCTGCCGCACATCGGGTGAAATTTGGTTCACCCGACGACTGCTGTAGAATAACGCGCCGACAGCACGGTGCAGCTTTATGCAGCCGGCGCGAGTGCCGAACGGTGCGTCGCGATGGGAACGACCGTGCCCATCAATTCCAGCAAAACACGTACTCGTCCGGCGTCGTCCAGACGCTCGAGCGAGCCCACCAAATCCGCAAATGGTCCCAGGAGAACGCGGACTTTCTCGCCCACCATCAGATTAGCATCCAACCGCACCAGATCATCATTGGATTGTCTGATTATGGTTTCCACGATTCCAGTGGGAACGGGCACCGGCCGATCGTTACAACAGATCAGGGAAGAAACCCCGACCGTACTGCTAACCGACGACCAGCGGTCGCGGCCCAGATCGAGAATGATAAACAGGTAACGGGGAAACGCTGGCGCCTCGACCGTTGTCATTCGTCGCGCGTGGCGGACAGTCTTACGAATACGAGGCAAATAGGTCTTGAACCCCTGGGCCTGCAAATGATGTTCGGCCTTGTGTTCACTCTTCGCTCGCGTGTGAACAAGGAACCATCGCTCATTGCCCCGAGTTGCCGGAGGTATCCGGACGCCGGCCTTCGACATACTTCGCGCCTCAACTGGCGTAATGGTAATAGTGTTTGCCAACGGTGTCGTAACGGCCGATGGTGTCGAGGTCGACTTTATTGAGGACTGCCCCGATCATGTTCTCGCGCACGCCACGCGCATTGCTGCTGCTGAGGCCGTGCTTTACGATGCCGATCTTTGTGCTTCCCCAGCCTACGACAAGAACGTACGAGTCGATCAGACGGGAGGTTGACCGCACGTCCGCCATGGGACCAAGCGGAGGAAGGTCGGCGATCACATAGTCGTATTTCATTCGGAGCAACTCAAAAACGCCTTCGGCCTGCTCCGAGGCGAAAATGTCGGTCACGACCGATGAATGCGGGCGAGGGACCATCGGCAGGAACGCCATACCGGTGCCCGGATCTGTCCAGGTTGCGTCCGCGAAGGAATTGTCTTTCAAAAGAACTTCGAACAACCCGACCGTCGCGTTTGGAGCCAGTGTTCGCGTCAACGCGGGACGATGACGGTCGAAGTCGATCAAGATGACGCGTTTTCCACTTTTTGCTATGAGCTCAGCGAAGCACAAGGCGACAGTCGACTTGCCTTCATGAGGCAGGCATGAGGTCAGTCCAATGACTTTTGCACGCCCTGCTTCACCGTTTGAGTCGACCGTAAGTCTTATCAATCGGATTGCTTCAGCAAAGGGCGAATACGGTTCATTGATAGCGCGTTGAAGAAGCGCGGGCTTGCCGGAGATATGTCTCGGCTCATGGTCATTGCTTGCCAGTAAATGATGCGGAGGCATCGCCGGCGAGCGTCCGCGTATCCGAAGCAACGGAATCATCGCGAGACATTCTGTCTCCAAAATCGACCGTATCTGCCCGGCAGTCCTGAACACGTCGTCCAACATCTCGCGCAGAACGCCAAAGCCTATCCCCAGGACTGCTCCAGCGAGAACTGCCATCATCAAGACGGAGGACGCCAAGGGGCCATGCTTCGACACAGATGCCGGCGAGATCAGCCGGGCTTCGGTCACCGGAAATGATTCCTGTTGTATGGCCTCCGTATGCCGCTGGAGAAAATCGTCATATATCTTGCGGTAGCTGTGTGCCGCACTCTCGAGACTGCGCAGCGTGACTTCCGATTCACTCATTCCGTGCGCTTGCGTCATGAGCCCCGACAACTGGCTTTCCAGTTCTGTCTCGCGGCTCTTCGCTATTGCGTATTCGCTTTTGTAGGTTTCCAGAATTCGATCGAGTTCGTCGGCGATGGAACGACGGATTTCGCTTATTTGCGTGCGGAGATTTACGACGGCAGAGTGATTTTTCCCGTACCGGACGGACCAGTCAGCCTCTCGGTTTACGAGCTCCAGATACTGCGTTCGCAACTTGGTAATAATGGGATTGCTCAAGGTGTCGGAAATTGTTTCATTTTTGGCGAGGCCGGATTGGTTGGCGCGCACTACGGCTTCGGCCCGCTGGAGGCGCGCCTGCACCTCAGTGGTGTGCGCGCGGGCCGCTTGGAGCTGGCTGTTGATGTCGGCGAGCTTCTGATCGCTCATCGGCTTGCTGGCGGTACCTACGATGTTGTTTTTAGCTCTGAATTCAATGACGGCACGCTCGGCGGCCGCCGTCTGCTGACGGAGCGTCTCGAGCCGCTCTCGGAACCAATCACTCGTTCGCTGATTCGCCTGATACTTCGCGTTAAGCTGTTCGAAGGCGTATGCGTCAACGATCGCGTTGGCGATTTTGGCAGCTTGCACCGGGTGATGCGAAGTAAATTCAATTCGAATGAGATAACTGGGTCCGACGCGCCGGACCTGAAGGCCGGCTAAATATGCGGCGACGGCGAGTTGCTTGCCCTTTGTCCCGGCTGAGGATGGTGCGCTTTGTACGTTCGAGGCGGGCGAATGACGCCGATCCCAAACTGCCGACCCGAATGCCAGAATTCGATCGAGCAGCCCAGCTTCCGATTTGGTGAATTCAGGGTCCCCAGCGAGACCAAGTTTATCGACGACGTACGATGCCACGTTGGTGGATTTCAGAATTCCAATCTGGCTCTCGATCCAGCCTGCATCGGCTGATGCCTCGCTAAAGGCGGGAGACGGCAATTGAGTCTTGTGCGTGTCGATCATCATCATCGCCGTTGCCGTGAACGTCGGCGGCGTCACGGCGAGATATAGTCCTGCCACGGGCAGCGACAGCAGCACGAAGGTCAGGATGATCAGGTAGCGCCGTCGAAAGAATCCAACGGCGAGCATGATGTGCTCCCGGATCGAAGGCGATTCGCCAGATTCATTCCCATGGACCGGAGTCGCTTGCGACATATCAATGTGATGCGGACCGGTACTCATGGTTCACTATTCCCCGGATTCAGAAAAGTCGGCCCCAGGTTGGTCTGCACGGACGGGGCCTTACCTACCGAAGAAAGCGCATCGACGGACGACATCGCCGGAGACTTTGCGCCGGACCAACTCTTCACCCTGCTACTTTGTGCTTGTTCGACGTCGGCCAACGCTTCCGCAGATAATCCGTCGCTGGTCATCAAGATGCGGAGAGTTCGGATAATGATTTGTAGATCGAGCTTCCACGACGCGTTACGGATGTACCATTCATCCAGTTTCTGCTTCTCCTCGCGGCTAACGAGCTTACCGCCGTTGACTTGGGCCCATCCTGTGATGCCAGGGCGAACCAGAAATCGCACTTCGGTGTTTGACGGCTGGTCTTCGGGTAGAAGGGGCCGCGGGCCTATCAGGGCCATGTCGCCCTTCAGGACATTGAACAGCTGTGGCAATTCATCGGCGCGAGTCACGCGCAGCAGGCGGCCAACCGCCGAGAGGCGAGTACGCTCTGGAACTGAATTTCCGTGAACATCGAACGGCGGTTTCAACGTTCGAAATTTGTAAATATAGAAGGAGCGCCCATTCTGCCCAAGCCGCTTCTGCCAGAAGAGAACGGGTGCGCCGAGGTCCGCCAGGACCAGCAGCGCTACGCTGATGAACAGCGGAGACAGCAGAACAATCAACGCAAGCGACGCGACAGCGTCGATCAAACGCTTGAACCAGAAAAAAGATGGCAACGCGAGAGGCATGTTGCTGACGGGCACAACACGTTCGGTGAATCCTCGCGCGGAGATCATTCGTGGCAGAAAGGCGAGCTCGATCTGGCGCTCGTCGCAAGCACGCTGGACCTGACGCATTACATCTTCGCTTAAGAGGTCCGCCTCACCCGCAATGATCACCTGGTCGGTGTGGACGCCATGAACCACAAACTCGTCAATGACCGCTCCGAGATGCTGGGGAATTCCAACTATCCGCGTGCCTGCAATAGATCGCCCAATGGCAGCAGAGCGTTGGTCGAGCACTGCGATGACGCGCGGCTGACCGGGCGAGTAGGCGTTGAGCAATCTGATAAAAATAGAAGCGAAACAGTTTGCTCCGATGATAATCGTGTGCCCAGGGTCGGAGCGCTCCTCCATCGGGGACCCGTTATGCCAGATGCCCAACACGGCCCTGCGGGCAAGGAGGCCGGCGGTTAGCAGCAGTGCATGGATGACAAATGTCGAACGAGGAATGCCATCGAGCCGCGTCAGTAAAAAAAGAACGACGCACGTCGTGAGCTGCGCAAAGACCGCAGCTTTCACAACGTCCAACATTTCGTGGATAGAAAGGTGGTAGACGAGCTCGTCTGAGGCTCGAAAGATCGCAAGTCCGACCAGTGAGAAGGTCGCTGCGGCGACCCAGTACGAGCCTATAACCTTCCAATCTGTTCGAGATACAATATCTGCATCCCGCAAATAGAGCGCCAACGCTGGGGATGCCAGCAGCCAGCTCGCATCCCAAATGGAAAGGTGGACTTTCCATAGGTTACGCGAGGTCGGCGAAAGAGTACGCATCACCAGTCCCTCACCCATTACCAGCCCAGGCCTGCGTCCTTTGGTTGCAATGGGCGACCCCGGACGATTTTATCGGCCATAAGCTATTAGAAACTATGCCATATGCTCAGCCTTAAGTCGCAATAAAAGAAATCTTTACGTTAAGGTGGCGAGCGCCCTGTTTCGAGGAATTGTCAAGGAACCGCGTGGTGCAGGCGGCCGCGGCAGCGGCGGACAGGGGCGCGGTCTTGGGACAGGACGCCTGTCTTAATTTAGAAGATCACCGGCTTTCGCGATGATGTTCTGCAATGGCGGTCGAACCGCAGCCTTCACCGTCAGCATGAGCGGTGTCGCGCAGGACTGGGCAGAACCCGTCGCGGCCCTCAGCCCTGATTCCGCACGTGGAGGGCGATTTTCCGTCAAAAAAGGGGCAAAAACGCCCGCCATTACGGTCTATCGGTCTGAAGAAAGGCAAGCTCGCGGCGTCGGGCCGCAGGCACAGGCAAAGACCACGCCGTCGGTGACAGAGAGCGAACACCGACAAATGTCGTCTGGGTCGGGATTTCGACAGCTATCCCGGCTTTTCTGAAGCCTTGTCCGCCACGCACGACTACGCTCTGAATGACGGTGCTCTGGCACCAGCCGAGCCGCAACCCGTAGTCCATCGGGTTGCCTCCAGCGATGGAAATGCCGGAGATGGCGCCACCGGCCCCGCTACTGACATGAATGCCGGTTTGGTTCGATTGCATCGAAATGCTGGACAGGTTGAAGCCTCTGGACGGAGAATTGTCCCCGTTCTCATCGACGCCGATCATGATGCCAACTGTGTTGGCATTAAAGTTCCCGCCGCTGATGGTGAGGCCGCGGTTGTGGTGGCGAATGCCTTGTTCGTAGCCGGCCACCTTTAGCGAGCTGAGAGTCGTGGCACTGCCGGCCACGATGCCGACACTCGATTTGGCGGCCTTGGGCCCCACAATTGTACAGCTGTCGATCAGGATGGACCGCGCATTGTAGCTCTCGATGCCGCGCCAAGCGGAAATGTAACAATTGGATATCCTGCCGACGCAACCATGGAGTGCGACGCCTCTCCCCCGGCTATGTCTGTTGAGTAGCTGCAGACATTCAATGGAATGGATGCTATCCAACGGGCTTTCTTGAAACCGCTTGAGGAGAAAATTGTCGAAATTTCCGGAAATGGCCGCGCCGGGATCGCCAACACAGGCGATGTTTAGATTTTTCCCGAAAATTATTGGTGACGTGATCCTGTAGGTACCAACCGGGAAATAAATAGTTCCGCGGCTAGCGCTGCCGGCGTGGTTCACCGCCGCCTGAATCGCGACCGTGTCATCGTGGATTCCGTTGCCCTTGGCGCCGAAGTCCCGGACATTGAAGATTCCATCGCGGAGAGACATTGTTCGATGTCGTTCCTGGTCTTGCCGTGAAGAGCCACAGGCTGATTGCCGCGCCGGAAGGCGCGGGTTTAGGCGAGATGACACAGGTCCGGGATGATTTTGGCCAAGGTGTGGTTAAGCTAACGTTAACCACAGGAAGCGGCGGGGGGCTTTTTTGACGCGAGAGCTGCCGGGGCGGCGCGTTTTGGGCTCGCTGCGTTGTCCGTTATGAGCTCTTCGCAGCGCTACCGCACGACCGGCTCGGCGGAATCGGCAAGAGCCCTGTGCCGGGCGGCGGTGGGTGTTGGTACTTGCGCTTGGGGTCTAGGCCGCTGGCGCCAGGCTTTGGTACCGGCCGCCTTGCTCGCCCGACCTCAATCTGGCCAGCAGGCCTTCGCCAAAATCGAACACTGGATGCGGATGGCGCAGAAACGCACCGCCAACGATACGTGCCGGCACACCGGCAATCTTGTCGGCACCATCCAACGCAGCAGATGCAGCCACTACGTCACTAACGCCGTTGCGCTTCCGTCAAAATATAAGTGCTCTAGGTTCCCACCTTCGAGGTCTTGGCAAGATAGTCATTCAAATGCCTGGCCAAATGCAAAACGTTCGGCGGCCGCATCATCGTAATATGGTCGCCGGGCACGCTGTGAATCGTTACGCCGCCTTGGGCCATTTCGCCCCATCCAAGTGTCGGGTCACTGTCGACTGATGCACTCCGGTCTTCGGCGCGAAACAGCACCAGCTGCCCAGTGAACAGCGGCGGCTTGTATGAATGGTTCAGTGCTACAAACGTGTCCAGCATCGTGTGCATGCCACGCGGGATCGGTAAATGCAGCAATTTGCAGACACGTCGGACTGACCTCCAAACAAATGTCCTCGCCGCGATACGGCTACTAAAAATGAGACTGGATATGACTTCGCCGACGCTGCCGCGCGTCAGTTTGAGCGCGTACTTATTATACTGCCGTGCGAAAAAGTTAATCCATGACAGGGCGTATATCGAAGGAGGTCTGTGCGGACGACTGGCCGGGTTGGATGTATCGAACAGCGCAAGCAGGCTCACAGTAGATCCTCTCCCGATCAGTTGTGATGCCATCTCCCAAGCGACGAGCCCGCCAAACGACATTCCGCAAAGCTGATAAGGCCCGTGGCTTTGAATCTTTTGAATTTCGTCGATGTACATTGCAGCGAGCTGCTTGACCGAGCGTACATGCCGAAGGCTGTCCACGTCGGGTGGGCGCAACCCGTAAATGACCTGGTTCCGTGGCAGCTCTCTGACCAGGTCGAGATAGTGGAACAGGTGCCCGCCACCGGGGTGAATGCAAAATAGCGGGGGCGTCGTTCCGGTTGCCCGGAGCGGGATAATAAGCGAATCCGTTTCCTGCAACTGTATGTATTCTGAAAGTTTTGCGATCGTAGGCCGGACAATAAGGGTCGAGAGGTCGATTGTAATGCCGCTTTCCCTCTCCAGTCTTGAAACAAACTCGGCCGCGCGAAGCGAATTGCCGCCCAGCGCAAAAAAATCGTCGTAAATGCCGACCTTGGGTTCGCCGAAGACTTCACGCCAGATTTCTACAAGCAGCGTCTCGTACTCGTCGCGCGGTGACGCAAACGCTGCTCGCACCGGCATGGCTGGCAAGGGGCGCGGAACGGCGCGGCGGCCAGCCGGCTTATCCAGGTCGCCGATACGGCGATTTGGATCAGCGATGATTACGCGCAACAGGCTTTCATAATAGTTGAGGATCTGTCGAATGGTCGAAGGGTTGAACAAATCCGGGCTGTATTCGAGATTGGCGTAAACGCTGTCATCGCGTTCGATCACGGCCAATTGGAGTTCGAACGGCGTGCCGATGCTGAACGTTGGTAGCGGCGCTATGGTCAGCCCCGGCAACTCACGGTTCTGAAGAAACGCGGACTGATAGAGGAAATAGAATTGAAACAGCGGATTGCGGCCGTTGCGCGACCGCACTTTCAAATCCTTCGCAAGCAGTTCAAAGGGATATTCCGCGTGACTGAGCCCGTCTATGGTGACTTGGCGCGCAGCCTGAAGGATTTCGCGGAGTGTAGGATTCCCGGAAAGGTCCAGTCGCAGTGCGACCGGCGCCGCAAACGGGCCGATCAACGCCTCGGTTTCGGGACGCCGGTTCGCGACCGGCGAGCCAATCACCAGATCGTCCTGATTCGCGTATTCAGAGAGAAGAATGGCGAAACAGGCCAACGTCAGCATGAACGGGGTCACGCTTTCAGCTTTGCAAAAGCTCTTGAACTCCTGGACGAGCGATGCGGGAAAGACGAGTGTCTCTAGGGCGCCTTCAATCCTCCGGCTTACCGGAGTTCGGTCCAGCGGGAAATCGATGACGGGCAGGGCACCGGAAAGCCTCGCCATCCAGTACTTGCGGTGCGCATTGGCTTCGTCGGACTCCTGCCACTCTCGCTGCCAAACCGCGAAATCCCCGTA
>DASZZA010000694.1:0-8556 GCA_035545135.1 Lacipirellulaceae bacterium
AACTTGACTTCCGATCCCGCAAATCCGTCGAGTTGGACGCTTTCGAACGACGCCAATAGCTCGGCGCCTGAACCTGTGCTCTCCGAGGTGATTGACAACCCGGGCGGCGATGTGGGAAGTCCGGGCTTTGTGCCTGGCATGTTGTCGACACTTGACGGAGATTACAACGGCGACGGCGCGGTGGATGCTGCCGATTATGTGTTGTGGCGCCACGCGATTGCTACGTCGACCCCGCTGCCTCATGACACCACGCCGGACTCGGTTTCAGGGGCCGACTACGACCTTTGGCGAGTCAATTTCGCTCGGGCGTTGGCGATTGGCAGCGGGCTCGACGGACGGAGTGTCCCAGAGCCAGCGGCGGGGCTCTTGGCAACGCTCGCGCTTTCGGTGTTTGTGTGTCGCGTTTCGGTTCGCAATTAGTAAGTTTTGCACTGTATACTGAGTACGTGCGCTTCTACGCGATCGGTCGAACAGTAACGCCCGTCGTCGTTTGGGTAAAGATGAAGCTGGCGTCAGCGTTATTCTTTGCACTGCTCGTTTACGTCCACCGTGTCGCTGGGCTGGCGATAACGTGGGAGCGGCCGCTCAGTTCATTCCGCTCGGGTGAATATGGGTGGCTAGGCTACGCGCTGTTTTGTGTGATTGCGGTCATTGGCCTCCTCTATCTTTGGAGCATAAGACGTTTTGGGGCCTCGAACGACGACATCGATTCGCGTGGGTTCTTTATCATGTTGGCACTTGTGGTTGCGACGCCGAGCAACTGGGTTCTGCATGAAGCGGCCGCAGCGGTGATGCTGGGTGCATTGTATTTGTATTTTGCGACGGTGTTTTACCGAGTGAGTCTGCCACTATTCACAGCGCATCTTCCCGTCCCATGCGTGCTGGCCATTGCGACGGGTTTCCACAGCTACGGCAGTTGGCAGAAGCTTGTTATCACCTACTACGTTATCGCAGCGATCGTTCATGCACATATGCTGAAACGACAGCCTGGAGCGGCGACTGCAGCTTGATACAGATGAGATCGACGAAATAGTCCATAGAATGATCTGTCAGAAGTGTCGGGATTGTTCATGATCGACGTGCCACAGCAAGAGTAAATAACGACTGAATTCTCGATTGTCATCACCGCATCCGCTGGAAGTTGGATGAAGTCTGATTGTCCCTTCGGGACGAAGTTGAGGGCAGTTTACGCTCTATAAATGGGATAGTTCGGTCGATTGACCGATCGGGCGTTTGTTGACACTTGGGTTTGTAGTCGTTAGTCTAAGTAGTATCTGGACTTAGCTCTTTTCTCGGGTCGACGAGCCGACGGTTGCGAGTGAAGTCGCCGGGTCGTAACACGAGCGATTCGTCCGGCTCGGCTCGCCGAATCTAGGCGATCGCAACATACTGATAGAAAGCATGCGAATAGCGTATCGGAACAGGGACCGGAAAGTGGATCAATGGCCGATTTAGGCAAATTTCTGGTGGGTCGCGGGATCATTGGGCCGGAGCAACTGGCCGAGTGTCAAGCCATTGCCAAAAACAACGGTAGCAAGGTCCACGAAATCGTTGTCAAGCAGGGCTACGCGACCAGTGAGCAGGTCATGCAGGCGATGGCCGACATGCATGGCTATGAGTTTTTCGACCTGCGCGACGTGCCAATTCCGCCGTCGGTGGTCGAGCTTGTGCCGGAATCGGTCGCCCGCGAAAACGCCGTTATCCCGTTGGCCGAGGAAGATGGAGCCCTCAAGGTATTGGTGAGCGATCCATTCGACTACGAAACCTTTGAAAAACTGCAGTTCATTCTCAATCGCAAGGTAAACATTGCGCTGGCTACGCGGGAAAGCATTTTGGAGGCGATTAACCGCAACTATGGCCAAATGGGCGATGAATCAGCCGACTCGATGCTGCAAGAGTTCACCGACACGGCCATCGATTTCACGGAGACGGAAGAAGGAGGCGAAGAGGGTGGCGAAGACGTGGATGAAACGAGCGCGCCGATCGTGCGATTAGTGCAGCTCATGATTGGCGAGGCGGTGCAGCTACGGGCGTCGGATATCCACATCGAGCCGTTCGAGGACCGCGTACGGATTCGCTACCGAATCGATGGCGTGCTGGTGGAGCGCGACAGCCCCCCACGCCGTCTGCTCGGGGCATTGCTCTCGCGCATTAAGATTCTGGCGAAAATGGACATCGCCGAGCGTCGGCGATGCCAAGACGGGCGAATCAAGATCACGGCGGGCGGCAAGGAACTCGACCTCCGGGTAAGCATGCTGCCCACGAATCACGGCCAATCGTGCGTGATGCGGTTGCTGGATAAGGAAAACATCAAGGTCGGGGTCCGACAGCTTGGCTTGTCGGAGAGCGACTTTAAGAAGTTTCGAACTCTCATCCGCCGGCCCAATGGGATCATCCTGGTTACGGGGCCAACGGGATCCGGAAAGACGACGACCCTGTACGCTGCCCTTAACGACCTAAATCGCCCAGATCGAAAAATCATTACCGCCGAAGACCCGGTCGAATACTACCTTCCGGGAATCAACCAGGTAGAAGTTAAGCACAGTATTGGACTCGATTTTGCCCGAATCATCCGGGCCATGTTGCGGCAGGCACCGAACATCATCTTGGTCGGCGAGATGCGAGATTACGAGACAGCCTCAATGGGAATTCAGGCATCTTTAACTGGACACCTGGTATTCAGTACATTGCACACGAACGATGCGCCCGGTGCCGTTACACGCATGATCGACATGGGGGTGCCAGCGTACTTGGTGGCCGGCAGCGTGATCGCCATTCTTGCACAGCGGCTGGTCCGGGTGATTTGCTCAAAATGCAAGCAGCCTTATATCCCCCGAGAGCAGGAGCTATCGGCGGCGGGAATTACCCCAGAACAGGCAGCATCCGCCAATTTCATGAAGGGCCGCGGGTGTAACCATTGTGGTCACAGCGGATTCCGCGGCCGGCTGGGCATCTTTGAGTTCATGATGATGACTTCCAAGATTCGTGAACTGACGTTTCAAGGGGCTTCCACGCAGGAGATTCGCAAAGAAGCTCTAAAGGGCGGCATGCACACACTTTACGATGACGGGATACGTAAAGTACTCGAAGGCATTACTACGATCGAGGAAGTGATGCATGTCGCGAAGAAGCAGGAATAGAGCCCCCTCTCAAGGGGAGAATAGCCGAAAATGCTGGGAAATTCTTGAGTATGAAACGAGCGGGGCGAATAATCTATTGTTCGCCGCGGTTTTGAATACGAAACGACGATCGGCCAATGTTGTGCCGGATGGCCTCCTCTTTTGAATGCCACCGGCGCACCACGCGAAGGCGGCGACCACGACATTTGTGATAGCCGGCCGCTCTGGGGCGCGGAAGTGAGGCAACCACGAGTGTCAAAGAAGAGGCTTTCCCGGGTTGCCGGCTGAAGTTAATCAGTCTGGGCGGCTTGCTCCGGCGCAACATCTCGCAGCATCGGCTGTGTGCGTCGGGCGCGTCATAGGCGCACGTTGCAGTATTGCGAGGTGTTGTCGTGGCTCAAAGCGAAAGGGGAATTAACGGACAATGGGAACGATTCTCATCGATAAGCTGCTCTCGGCTTGCGTGAAGCAAGGAGCGAGCGATCTGCATATCACGGTGGGCCAGCCGCCGGTGCTCCGGATTAACGGCCGGATGCAGAAGCTCAAGACAAAGGTGCTGGAGCCGGCCGACACGCAGGCCCTGATGAAAAGTATCACGCCGGACCGCTGCCAGCAAGAGTTTCAAGAAACGGGCAGCACTGACTTTGGCTTTGCATTCGGCGATGCGTGCCGGTTCCGCGTGTCGGTGTTTCGGCAGCGAGGCAACGTGGCGATGGTGCTGCGGCAGATTCCCGTCAAGATGTGGACGATGGATGAGCTCGGGTTGCCGCAGGTGTTTAAGAGCTTAATTACGAGGCCCCGCGGGCTGGTGATCGTAACGGGACCAACTGGTTCTGGTAAGACGACGTCGTTAGCGGCGATGGTCGACTATATCAACGACAATTACGACCACCACATCATCACGATCGAAGATCCGATCGAGTTTCAGCACAATCATAAGAAGTCGACGATCAACCAGCGCGAGGTGGGCGTCGACGTGACATCGTTCAAAGAGGCGCTGCGACGTGCCTTGCGCCAGGACCCGGATGTGATCCTCGTCGGCGAAATGCGCGACCTCGAGACAATCGAAGCAGCGATCACTGCGGCCGAAACGGGGCATATCGTGTTCGGTACGCTGCACACGTCGAGTGCGGCCGGCACAATCAACCGTATTATCGACGTGTTCCCCACCAACCAGCAGGAGCAAATCCGCACGCAACTTGCCTCGGCGATTATTGGCATCCTTTGCCAACAGCTGCTGCGAAAGATTGGTGGCGGGCGCGTGGCGGCGTTCGAAACGCTCGTCGTGACGCCTGGTATCGCCAACCTGATTCGCGAGAACAAAATTTTCCGGATCACGTCGTCGATTCAAACCGGTGCACGGCACGGCATGATGCTGCTTGATGACTACATTTTCAATTTGTGGCGTCAAGGAACCATCACCAAAGAAGACGGTTTGGCGAAATGTAACAACGCGGAGGAGTTGGAACGGCGCTTCGCCGCGGCAGAGCGCGGCGTTTTCGACGATCAGCCGGAAGAAGCGGAAGCGCAGCATGTGTGATTGTGAAGCTGAACCGCAAACGATTCGATAATTTGATTCCCTGATCCCTGAATCTCAATTCTGAATCCTCATCTATGGCACATCGGCGTATTGGACAAGTCCTGGTCGATATGGGTTTCATTACCGACGAGCAGCAAGAACTGCTGGTCGATGAGCAGCACGAGCATCCGGGCCAGCTGCTCGGTAAAGTCGCCATCGACATGGGGCTCGTCAACGAAGAGCAACTAGCCCAAGCGCTGGCGGAGCAGCTCTCGTTGCAGACGACCTCTGTCTCAGACATCACGATCAAGAAAGAAGTCTTGGCGATGGTCACGGCGCCGATGGCGCAAATGTATCGGGTGATACCCATCGAGTTCGACGGCGACACGCTTACTGTCGCCATGTGCGACCCCCAGAATCTAAGCGTGCAGGATGAGCTGCGGACATTCTTGGGCTTCAATATCCGCGTGGTGGTGACGACCGAGTCGTCGATGACCTCGGCACTCGAGCGGTACTACGGCGAGAGTACCGACAGCGTGGAGAGCATCGTGCTTGCGCTGGAAGAAGATCAAGACCTTGCGGCTGCGGCCAAGGGAATCAGCGCGGACGGGCCGATCAACTTAGACGATGTGACAGCGCTGGCCGATAGCGCACCGGTTCGCAAGCTCCTCAATATGGTGCTCTTGATGGCGATCCGCGAGCACGCCAGCGACTTGCATTTCGAGCCGTTTGAAGATGAGTTCAAGATCCGCATCAAGGCGGACGGCGTACTTTATGAAATGGTGCCGCCGCCGAGGCACCTGGCGTTTGCGATCACGACGCGGATCAAGGTAATGGCCAATCTTGATATCGCCGAGCGCCGGCTGCCGCAGGACGGTCGAATCGAACTTACGGTCGGCGGCCACCCGGTGGACTTGCGCGTGAGCGTGCTGCCCACCATGTTCGGCGAGAGCGTCGTGATGCGGGTGCTCGATCGCTCGGTCACGTCGCTGGATTTGAACTCAGTCGGCATGGATGAGCCAACGCTCAAAAAGTTTCGCGATGTTATCGCCAAGCCCAATGGCATCGTGCTCGTGACGGGGCCGACCGGCTCGGGAAAGACGACAACGCTCTATTCGGCGCTCAACGAGCTCAACAGTATCGAGGACAAGCTGATCACGACCGAGGATCCCGTCGAATACGACATGGACGGCATCATCCAGGTGCCGATCGATCCGGACATCGGCAATACCTTTGCTCACATCCTGCGATCCATTCTCCGGCAAGATCCGGACAAGATCCTGGTGGGCGAGATTCGTGATTTAGAAACAGCAGAAATTGCCGTGCAGGCTTCGCTCACAGGGCACTTGGTGTTCAGCACGCTGCACACCAACGATGCGCCCAGCACAATCACGCGGCTCAAAGACATGGGTGTCCCGACGTTCTTAATCACGGCGACGGTCGAGGCAATTCTGGCACAGCGTTTAGTACGTAAAGTTTGCTCGCAATGCCGCGAGGAGTACACGCCGCCGCGGGAAATCCTCGAAGACTTGGAGCTCACTTCCGAGCAAGTGCGCGGCAAGCGGTTCTATCGCGGCGCGGGCTGCGAAGTTTGCAACAACACGGGATATAAGGGCCGCGTCGGGTTGTTCGAGCTGATGATTATGAGCAACGATCTGCGCGACAAAATCATGGCCAATTGCCAGAGCGACGAGCTGCGAGCGCTCGCCCAGAAGCAGGGAATGGTTTCGCTGCGGCAAGCTGGAATTCGGTGTTGCTTCGAAGGGATCACGACGCCCGACGAAGTGGTGCGCGAGACAATATTAGAGGCGTAAAGCATTAGTCGTAAGTCGTAAGAGCGACACTCCAATTTGTCACTTACGGCTTACGCCTAACGACCTGCGACTACAACCATGCCCACATTTCAATTCGAGGCGATGGATGCGACGGGTGCCGAGATCAAGGACGTGATCGAGGCCCCTACCGAAGAAGAAGCCCAGGCGACGATTCGCCAAATGGGCTACTTCGTCACGAAGATCACGGCGAAAAAGAGCCGCAAGAAGGCCGAGGAGACGACCGGCAAAAAGAAGCGCGGCTTCGTGTTTGGCGGCGTCAAATCAAAAGAACTCACCACCTTCACCCGCCAACTCTCCATTCTGCAGGACGCCGGCCTGCCGATTCTGCGCAGCCTGCGAATTCTTGCCGGGCAGGCCAAGCCGGGCCGGCTCAAGTACTCCCTCGAAGATACCTGCGATGAAATCGAAGCCGGGGCCACCCTGTCCGAAGCCATGGCTAAGAGCCCCAAGTGCTTCAACCGGCTCTATGTGAACATGATCAAGGCCGGCGAAGCAGGCGGTGCGCTGGAGCTCATTCTGCAACGTCTGGCCGACTTTCAAGAACGGGCCGAATCGCTCAAGCGCAAAGTCAAAGGCGCGATGATCTATCCGTGCGTCGTGGTCACCGTCGCCGTCGGAATTTTGACATTCATCATGATCAAGATCGTCCCGGCGTTCCGCGATATCTTCAAGGAATTCGGTCTCGACCTGCCGCCGATGACCGAGCTCTTGGTTTCGATCTCTAACTGGTGCGTCCAGTATTGGTACTTGATTCCCGGCATCCCGATCACCATCTGGCTGACCGTCAAGTTGATCCGCAAGTTCCGACACGGCCGGATCGGGTGGGACCAGTTCATCATCAAGGTGCCGATCTTCGGCAACCTCATCGAAAAAAACATCCTGGCCCGCACCACCCGCACGCTCGGCACACTGGTCTCCAGCGGCGTCCCCATTCTGGAGGCGCTGAATATCACGCGCGATACGAGCGGCAATGCTGTGTTCGAACGGATGTATACGAAAGTTTCCGAAGCAATCCGCGAGGGCGAGGCAATCGCCAAGCCCATGAAGGAGCATTCGGTGCCCGGCTTTCATCCGGTTGCGCTGTTCTTTTGGATCACTGCGATGCCAGTGATCGGCGGGCTCTTGTATTTGCTGAAGTACAAGCAGCGGATCGTGGACGACATCGTGATCAACATGGTCGACGTCGGCGAGGAAACGGGCGAGCTCGATACAATGCTCTACAAGGTGGCCGACACCTACGACGAAGAAGTGGCCGTGCTGACCGAAGGCCTCACCAAGCTGATGGAGCCGCTGCTCATTCTGTTCCTCGGCGGCGCCGTCGGTTTCATCGTCATTGCGCTATTTATTCCGTTGGTGAAGTTGATCGAGGGGTTGAGTAAATAAGCATTCGGGGTGCAGAGGCAGGGAGCGACAAACAACGATTAGCGCCGGCCGCCAGGCCGGTTTTAGTGCCGCAGGTGATCCGAAGCGGCAAATCATAAGGGACTGAATCATGGATACGAATAACCGTCAATCGTCCGCTGTCCGCTGTCCGTTGTCCGTTGCAACCGATGTTCAGCCAAGCATTCCACGGACCACGGACCACGGACCACGGACCGGATTTACCCTCGTCGAGCTCCTGGTCGTTATCGCCATCATCGGCATTCTGGCGGCACTCATCACCGTCGCCTCGATCGGGGCGCTGAAGAAAGCGCACCAAACCGAAATCAAGACAGAAGTCGACCAAATCGACGGCGGCTTCACCGAGTTCAAGAATAAGTTCAATGCGTTTCCGCCGAATTGCCAGGTGGATAATGGGTCGACCGGTGCCAAGCCGGTCAGCGCGACTCGAGTCTACGCCGACCTGAAGCAATTCATGAAGGTCGCCTTTCCGCGCAGTCAGGAGCCGGATGCGCTCATCGCCAAGTTGGCCGGAATCGACCTCAAATCGGATGGCAGTCAGAAAGTAGCAACGCAAGGCGAGCAAATTGCGGGCGGATTGACTGCGGGCGAAGCCGTAGTCTTCTGGCTCGGCGGATTCAGCGCGGACCCGAAGTTTCCCATTTCCGGCGAAGGCGGTCCATCGTACCGAATTGACAATCTC
>DASZZA010000695.1:0-5113 GCA_035545135.1 Lacipirellulaceae bacterium
TCGCCCAGATTTTCGACCACGACGTCGGGTCGGTCGGCTTCGGGACAGGAATCGAGCTCACTGCGGTTCGTTTCACCCGTAAGCGTCAGCACCGCCATGGCGCCGGCGTCGCGCGCCATGCGAATATCGGTGTATAACCGATCGCCCACAAGAGCAACTTCTTCCGGCTTCAGGCATTGTTTCGCGAATACCGTTTCCAACATCTGAGGATTCGGCTTTCCCGGCACAGCGTCCGGATGTCGGCCGGTCGCTGTCGCGAGCAGCGAGCAGATCGCGCCGCAGTCTGGCAACACGGTCGGCCGGTCGGTCGGACACACGCGATCCGGATGCGTCGCTACATACGGTGATCCGCGACTGATCCAATACGCGGTTTGTGCGAGCCGATCGTACGTCAGCGCCGTATCGAAACCAACAACCACCGCGTCCGGCCGTTCATCCACGATTTCGAATCCTGCCAGCCGAAAATCGTCTTTGAGACCGGTCGTCCCAAATACGAACAGCCGCTTCGCGCCCGGCAATTTCGAGCGAAGATAATAAATCGTGGAATGTGCCGACGTCAGGATCGATTCAGCGATCGCCTCAATGCCAATGTTGTGCAGATGTTGTACGTATTCCGCGCGGCTTCGCGAGCAGTTGTTTGTCACGAAGGTATGGCCGATCCCACGATTACGCAATGTTCTGAGGAACGGTAACGTCTGCGGAAAGAGTTTTTGGCCGAGGTAAATCGTGCCGTCCATATCCAGCACGACGTGGCGGATGTTCGTGAGATTCGATATCAACGCAAATCCCAGGTGCGCAATTACAACGGAAATGGCATGAGGCCGAAAAGCAGAATGCGATGATACAAAAATGGCGAGGCCTGGTGAAAGCCTCGCCGCAAGCTCAACTCACGGTTGAAACGTACATTAGGAGCGATTCCTCGTAAAGGTCGACGCACAGATAGCAATAAGCGCGATCACTACGCCGGCCGGTTCGGGAACCGGAACTGTTCCCGGCGTGGAGCGCTCGACCGCTGGAACGCTGCTATCGGCGACGGCTCGCCAATCAGTGGCTGTGTCGGTGTCGACGAATGGATTGATCCGCTCATAGCTTTGGCCATCGAGCGCTGTACCGAGCGGCGGGTTGAACGCGAACGCGGATGAACCCCAGCTCACGGCATCGACATGCTCGTCCATTGGGCCGAGGATCAAGGCCTGGTCGCCGCCGTTGGCCATGTTGAATGCGCCACCATCGGGATCCCAGGTGGGATAGGGTAGCAAGTCCGGCACTGTCGCATCGGTAGCGGTTGCCTCGTAGTTGGGAAGAAATCCGTACAGACTAAGGAATTTCGTGGCGCTGACCGAAACGATTTGCACTTCGTGTGGGGCGATGCTGGCTCCAGCGGGAAATTGCTGCATCGCTTCAGTCGTCGTAGTTCCGCCCATCGTTTCTTCATCGCCGATTTTGTAGTTCGATAGATCGATCGGCGCTGAACCATTGTTGAAGATTTCGATCCATTCGCCGGTGACGTCGGAGCTTACTTCGTTGAAAAGAACTTCGCTGATAAGTAAACCGCCGAAGCAAGGGAAAGCCGACAGTGCCACAAGCACTAGCGAGTAAACAAGCACTCGTTTGGACATTAGGCAACTCCTTCCACAGGGGACAATCAAGTAATGGGTCGAGTTCGGGACGCGTATAAGGTGCAATGAAAAAGGCCCCACGGCATAACCGCGGAGCCTTTCTCGTATTCTCTGGCTCGTTGGATATTCATAAAGACGAACGGGCGTCTACAAATATCTCCGGGGCTGATCTTATGTCAGTGGCTAGCCCATGTCATTCAATTTTTCAATTTTCTACAAATCTTAACAATTGGATGCCCAGGATTCTAAACGGTGTTGAGTTTCCATAGCGCCGGCGACGTGCTCGTTACGGCGCGGCAGCCGCTGGCCAGTACTTCTTCCACATCCGCCTCGGTCCGGCACAAGCCACCGGCGATTCGCGGAATCGGGCAGCGAGCAAAATCTTGAGAGACCTTGGCCGCTACCACACCAGGCAAGATTTCGATCGCGTCTGGATGCGACTTGCTGGCCACCGACAAACCTCGATCGACCGCTCGGCTGTCGGACAAAAACAACCGAACGATCGAAAGCAACCCCAGGCGGCGTGCGGCCCCGGATAGGTGATGATGAACGGTGACGATGCCGGTAATCCGCTCCAAACCGGCTAAGTATTCCAGGCCGGCTTCGCTGTTTTCGAGCCCGGCGACGAGGTCGATATGCACAAACAACGGCATATGCTCGAGATCATGCTGGGTGAAGGAATTTAGAACGCGCGCTAAATCGCATAATCCGCCGCCCTGCAGAAAAACAGCACTCGCGCGGGCTAATAAGCTCCGATGCGACCCCGGGTCCCAAACGACCGGAATAATACTCGGCCGCAGACAGTTCTCAATCGATTTTCGCCGCATCATCTTCCGCCGACGAAACGTTTACGTGTCCCAACTCGAAAAGCAATTCAGGATAGCTAAACAGCAGATTAGACACATTTATGGAAAACTTCTTGACAAGCCAAGCACCGCCTTGGTACGTTATTGGCGTTCGGGCGGACGGTGATTGTTTCCATACAGCTGTTTGCCCCGCACAATTTGATCATATTCGATCTGCATTGCTCGGGCCAAGAGTATACAAGAGAAAGGCCCTGCGGTTTTGCACCGCGGGGCCTTTTTTATTTGGCGAGTGACGAATGGCGGATATGCAAACCGGCGAGAGCCGGAGGGCGATCGAGCTTGAAACGCTTTCGGCCGAGCCGGTCGACGTATTAGTGATCGGTGGCGGAATCGTCGGCTCTGGCGTCGCGCGCGATGCGGCCATGCGCGGACTTCGTACGGTCCTGGTCGACCAGGCCGACTTCGCGTCTGGTACCAGCAGTCGATCGAGCCGATTGCTCCACGGCGGAATGCGTTATCTGGCACAAGGTCGAATAGCGCTCGTCCGGGAAGCGAGCCGTGAAAAACGTACCATCGGCCACATCGCCCCCCATTTGGCCCAGCCATTGGCGTTCATCTTTCCCGGGCGGAAGGGAACAAGTTGGTCGCGCTGGAAGCTTGCCATCGGCGCAAAGGTTTACGACCTACTGTGCGGCATGCGCAACTTCGGCCGCAGCAGCGTGCTGGGCCGCGAGGAAACGGTTCGCCGATTGCCCGGCGTGAGTACCGAGAATCTCACCGGTGCCGTTCGCTACTTTGACGGTCTTACGAACGATGCGCGGCTTGTTGTGGATACCGTCCGGTCAGCCGCTCAGCACGGTGCGATCGCGCTGAATTATGCCCGCCTTATCGAAGCGACTCCCAGCGGCAACCTGTGGCATTGCACGGTCGAAGACGTCGAAAGCGGCCGTACCCATTTGGTCCGCACTCGCACCGTGGTCAACGCTTCGGGGCCATGGTCCGATCGCATGCCACATGCGAAAACATCCCTTCGGCTTACCAAAGGCGTCCACCTGGTAATCGACCGCGACCGACTGCCAGTGCCCGATGCGGTCGTCTTGGCCGAAGGCGAGCGTATCTTGTTTGCGATTCCGTGGGGTGAGCGTGTCATCCTCGGCACGACGGACACGGACTATCAGGGCCCAATCGCGGATCCAACGTGCGACCCGGCGGATACCGATTACATTCTGAGCGTTGTAAACGGCGCGTTTCCGAAAGCTGCGCTGACCAGCGCGGATCTCGTAAGTACTTGGGCCGGCTTGCGACCGCTCGTTGCCGATCGCCACGGAAATCCGTCTGATATCTCGCGTCGCCATGAGGTGAAGATGAGCGAGCGCGGCTGGTGGGACGTCACCGGCGGCAAACTCACTACGTATCGCTTGATGGCTGAAGAAACCGTGGGCGCGATCGCCAAATACACGGGCCACAGGCAAGCCAAATGCCAGACCGCCCGCCTGCCGCTGCTGCCGCCCAGCGCCGTGTACGGTAACAGCGGAATCCTTCCGCCGCCCGTTTCCGAGCGGGTTGTGAAGCATTTCTGCCGTAACGAGTGGGCACGCCGCCTTGAGGACGTAATGATCCGGCGCACGAGTTGGCGCCACTATCGGCACGATCACTTGGACGTCGCCAAGCAAGCAGTTCAGTGGATGGCCGTGGAGTTAGGGTGGGACGAGACGAGAGTTCAAGCGGAAATCTCGAACTACCGGACGGTGGTCGGCGCGAATGGTGCGGCCAATCCGCCCCATCACCTCGCCGCAAGCGGTCAAACGCATCGGGAATCGCGACCTCGAGAAGTGGGCACTGATATGAAGTTGGTTCAGCGGCTGGATGCTGGAAGTTGATTCGGAACCGGGTAAGAGGCAACGCAAGCTTTGCAGAATCACGTTGGTGATTTGTTCGAAGCTTCGCAGAAACTTAACATGGGTTGCCTAAAAGAGGGGAGCTTGTCGTTGGCGACGGCTCGGTTAATACCCGGGACTATTATTACTGGCGACAATATTTCGGAGATTCACGTGTCACCGTCGGCGGCGCGTCGCTTGCCGCAGTCCCGGAGCCAAACTGTGCATTCCTATTGCTGATACTCGGCTGCGTTTGTCTTATTTGCACCCCGAGCCGCAGGGCTCTGGCTTCGATCGCCATGTGATCGCAGGGCTGACGTTCCTTTCTGACAATCCAAAATATAAAGTAATGAAAACATCGATCACATCTTTCGCAGCGGTTCTGGCGGCCATGTGCGTATTCAGTTCACCAGCACCGGCCCAGCTGATCATTGGCCATCGCGGCGCTTCGCACGACGCGCCGGAAAACACGATTGCTTCCTACAAGCTCGCACTCCACCAAGGGGCCGACGGCTTCGAGGGCGATTATTGGCTCAACGCCAGCGGCCGCATTCTCGATCTTCACGATAAGGATACGAAGCGCGTCGCCGGCAAAAAGCTGGTTGTGACGACGGCGCCTTTCAATCAGTTGCGGTCGCTCGACCTGGGCATTCGCAAAGACCCGAAGTGGCGCGGCGAGCGGATGCCCACGCTCGAGGAAGTTCTGGCAATTGTCCCGGCGGACAAGAAGGTGTTTATCGAGCTTAAATCGGGGCCCGAGATTGTCGCGCCAATGGCCAAGGTGCTCGCGGCTTCGCACGTGTCGCCCGAG
>DASZZA010000696.1:0-13505 GCA_035545135.1 Lacipirellulaceae bacterium
CTGTTGAACGAGCAACCGAGCGCCCACACCGGTCAGGAAAATTACGACGTCGGTCCGCCCGGTAATGAGCCGATTGGCAAAGTCGATTGCCGCTTGGTTGCGCTCAATCGAAACTTCGCGCATCGACGGGCTAACGTACGCTGTGCCACCGCGCTTGGAGATCAAGCGCTCCATTTCTTCGGCGCGGCGGCTCTCGAACGCCGCCACACGCAACCCAGCGAACAATGAGTATTCCGAAGCCACGGACTTTCACACAATTGAACTATATAGCTTTTCGCCACCGGCTGAACGATGAGCGATAACCGATGAAAAATCAAAATCCGTCGCCTTCATCCGTCGTCTTTTATCTCTCATCTTTCATCCCTCTTCATTCATGCTACGCTCGCCACAGCGCTCACGATAGTGGACGCGCGCGGAACACCATCGGACAAATTATGCAAGTGGTCGCCGCATACAAAATGTGGTGAAGAAAAAATGTGCTTGACATCGAACCTTATCCGCGCACAATGGCGTCCGGTTGATGCAATTGCGCGTCGATCAACGTGGTGTCTGTAGGGGAACTCCTGTCGCTGTGACGGGCAGGCCGCATCCGGAGCGGAGCCATACTCGCTGCCGTGAAGCGGCAACGCAGGCAGTTAGGAATTCGGTGGACTGTTTCGCGGTGCGCGCCGGATCGGCGCCGGTCCATCGAATATGTCGTCGGGCGTTCAGCCTGGTTTCGTGCACTTCACACGATTGGCTCGGCCAGAGTTCGTAGAGTCGTCAATGCGACGAATTAGGGTTGGGCTCCGGGGACACTGCGCTTTTTTCTTCGATAAACCAGCGTGTATTTGGCGACGATCTTGGGAGGTGCGACTGACGGATCGACTGCTGGCGGCTCACAGTCGTGGACTTGAGATCGTGTACAATTTGATGTCCCTCCCAAGCATTATCGCCATTTCACGCGCGATCAACTCGGCAGAGCGAGCCTGAACGACTCGCCCTGCCGTTTTTTATTCCGCGAGCTTTGAGTTCCCATAGAGCGGCTGGCAGACCGCTTGCTATACCAGCTGCTTGCGGTTGAATAACAGCTGCGCGGCAAATGAACGAAATAACGAGGTGCCATAACCATGCCAAGCCGTGGGCATCGCACCCAGTTATTCATTAGCAGCGCAGCCCTAAATTGCTTGAATCTCCGATCAAGCCGCTAGCGAAATCGAAGGGTTGCCAGAATCCAATACTGCATCCCCTCCCTTTGCGCCCACGCGCCTTTGCATGAGAATTCCATACGGGATCTTGTAACACATCCCAGATGGCGAAATCTTGATGCCCACTTGCCTGCTTGGCCTTGGCTCGAATCTAGGCAACCGCGAAGCAACCCTGCACGCGGCCCTGACCGAGATCGCCGCGCTCCCCGACGTTCAAGTTTCACGTCACAGCCGTTGGTATCCGTCGCGCCCGGTCGGTGGACTGCCGAACCAGGATGAGTTTCTCAACGCCGCCGCGGTCATCGAGACCAAGGTTGCGCCCCTTTTGCTGTTGAACGAGCTTCGAGATATCGAGACGCGGCATGGTCGCACACCCGGCCAACGTTGGTCGCCGCGCACACTCGATATCGACATCTTGTTGTACGGCCACGAAGTGATGGAAACCCAAATGCTCACGCTTCCTCATCCGCGGATGTCGTTTCGACGGTTCGTCCTGGAACCAGCGGCCGAAATCGCGCCCAAAATGTTGCATCCGACCATCGGTTGGCCCATCGAGCGTCTGCTGCTCCATCTGAATATGGCGGCCGACCAATTGGCCTTGCTCTCGCCGATGACCGACTTGCGGATGCGACTCGCCGATGTGCTTCACGAACGTTTCACCACACAAGTCATCGATCCGCCGTCCTTCGCCAACGTCGAACACCATTGGCCGGCCGTATGGACGACCTGGCTGGCAATACCCTCGCCGCCGAATAAGCCAGAACCGGCTGTGCGAACGAAGCCCGCATTGCCTTACGCGGCGGCCGCCTTTCCCAAGCTGACGATCGCTATCGACGCAGCGCCCCCTGCCCAGGCCGATAAAGTACGTTGGTCCACGCTTCTCCATCAGCCCGGCCGCGGACCATTGCTGCATCTGAAAACCGCTGACCCGGCGGAAGTTGCCGCCGAGGCAACGGCTGCACTCGAAGCCGTCTGGCCTGATCTAGGCCCGTCAAACGCGAATCGCCTAGAATCAAAGTAGGGCCTGCTGTGTGCAGGCCGTCTTCGCACCTTATCCTCCCCCACTCCCAGCGCGTCCAACACGATGCAGCCACGAACATCCAACGAAACCGCCTCGCAACGCACCGACGCGGCCGCTGGCGTCGTAGCTGCGCCCGAAGTAATCGCCGACAGCGAATCGTTGCGACAGTTCGTTTGGAACGCGCGCCGGCGAGGCGACACCGTAGGACTGGTGCCCACGATGGGCGCGCTGCACGAGGGACATTTGAGCCTGGTCGATGCGGCGCGGGCGGAGTGCGATGTGACGATCGCCACCATCTTCGTAAATCCGGCGCAATTTGCACCCGGCGAAGACTTCCGCGAATATCCGCGGGATCTGCCGCACGACCTATCAATGCTCGCTCAGCGCGGGTGTGATATCGTGTTCGCTCCCGACGACGCGACCATGTATCGGCCGAACCACGCGACATTCATCGACGTAGGGCCGATTGGCGCCGTGCTGGAAGGTGAGTTTCGGCCAACCCATTTTCGCGGTGTCGCCACGGTGGTGATGAAGCTGTTTCAAATGGCGCCGGCGGACCGGGCCTATTTTGGCCTCAAGGATTATCAGCAGACGCTGGTGGTACGGCAGATGGTCGCGGACTTGAATGTGCCGATCGACGTACGTGTGTGCCCTACCGTTCGACAGCCGGATGGACTTGCCATGAGCTCGCGCAACCGATATCTATCGCCCGACGAACGGCGCCGAGCACTCGCGTTGCCGCGTTCATTACGGCTGGCGGAA
The DNA here is from genome assembly GCA_035545135.1 of Lacipirellulaceae bacterium. Taxonomy (GTDB): domain Bacteria; phylum Planctomycetota; class Planctomycetia; order Pirellulales; family Lacipirellulaceae; genus JABDGM01. Next base: position 2,971 of record DASZZA010000696.1, read on the forward strand.
GAGCTGGTCGCCGGAGGAGAACACGATGTAAGTTTCCTCCGGCAAAGAATGATTCACGAAATTTCGAACGATCGCGGCGTGAATCTGCAATACATCGCCTTCGTCGCTGACGGCACGGTAACTCCCGTCGAGCGAATCGAAGGCCCGACCACCATCGCGGCCGCCGTCCGCGTCGGCAAGACGCGACTGATTGACAATGTATTGGTGAGTAAGTGAGTAGGTAGACAAGCGTCACCTACTCACCTACTCACCTACTCACTTCCCCTATGTGCAGCGAACTATTCCGCATTCCGTATACCTGGGGAGGGGTGCCGATATTTGGCGTCGGCGTACTGCTGGCCCTTTGGGCCATTGTGTCGGCCGGCACCATCTTTCGTCTCGTGATGCGAAGCGCTAAAAGTGCCGAATTCTTGGGAACGCTGCCGGTGCTGTTGTTATTCGGAGCAGCAATCTTCTTTTTACCGCGCGTTTTTCCCGACGGCCTGCCCGTACGCGGCTACGGTCTGATGTTGCTCCTTGGAATCACGACCGGCGTCGGCCTCGCCATGTATCGGGCTCGCCAAGGCGGGCTCGATCCGGAACTCATTCTGTCCCTTGCCGTCTGGCTGGTTGTGTGCGGAGTGATCGGTGCCCGCATGTTCTACGTGATCGAGTATTGGGACCAAAGCTTTGCCGGCCGGGGCCCGCGCGACACGATCCTGGAAATCCTCAATGTTCCCGCCGGCGGGCTGGTCATTTATGGTGGCCTCATCGGCGCGGCTATCGGCTTTGCACTATTCGTTCACAAACATCGCTTACCGATGCTCGCCATGGCCGATCTGATCGCGCCCAGCATGGCCATCGGGTTGGCGTTCGGCCGCATCGGCTGCTTTCTGAACGGCTGTTGCTACGGCGGCCAGACCGACTTGCCGTGGCACGTGACGTTTCCCAAATACAGCTCAAACTACGAAGCAAGTAAGCCGCTCGACTTGCAGGAGTTCAGCCCGCCGTACGCCGACCAGGCATCTCGCGGCGAGATGCACGGCTTTCGGCTCGAGATCCAGCACGACCAGCCGGCAGTCGTGACGCGCGTCGATCCCGGCTCACCGGCCGCAAAAGCCGGCTTACACGTGGGCGACTCGATCGAGTCGATCGGCGGTATACAAATCCGATCGCTGTGGGACGCCAAGCGCGTAATGCTCGACCTATTCGAAACTCATCGGGCTGTTCCACTTTCGCTCCGAGCCGGCAAGACAATCGAAATTCCAGCCGTTACGCCGCCGCTGCGCAGCCGGCCCGTACACCCGACGCAACTCTACAGCGCGATCGACGCAGGCATTCTTGCGTGGCTCTTGTGGTCGTTCTTCCCGCTGCGTACTCGCGACGGCCAAGCGATTGCCCTGATGTTGACGATCCACCCCATCACGCGATTCCTGCTCGAGATCATCCGTACCGATGAGCCCCCGGTATTCGGTACGGGAATGACCATATCGCAGAATGTGAGCCTGGGCCTGCTAGCTTGCGGGGGCGTCCTATGGTGGTATCTGTCGCGCCGGCCCCGGGGCGTCGTCTGGCCCCTGAGCCAATCCGTTCGCGGCGGCCTTCCCGTCGCTAAGCGGCAGCGGGCCTCACCGATTTAACCGAATACTACGAGAATCAAAAGTAGCATGTCCTAAAAAGGGCGCCATCAAGCCACCAATGCCCCTCGAAAGCCTAACGGCGTTGCCAGCCGTCGTGTGTTCGACTTCCTGGAAGCAGCGCTTAACCCACTGTCACGAAAAGAGTTGCGGCTGCGGGGCTGGCCGCCCTTTTTTAACGCAAGATCGTCCGCTCCCCCGGCAACTATCTATTAGCCATGCCCCGCGATGATTCGACTCTGACGCGGAGCGATGCCGGGGCCGATCCCATCGATTGGCCCGCGGTACTGGTGCAGCACGGACGTTGGCTGCGGACGGTGGCACTCGCCCGAGTGGGCGACGCCGCGGCCGCCGACGACGTCCTGCAAGAAGTGGCCAAAACGGCCGTGGAGAAGGGCCACCAACTCCGCGACCCGGCGAGCGTCGCGGCATGGCTGTACCGGTTGGTCGTCGTGGCGGCGCTCCAGTATCGACGTCGCCAAGGCCGTCGGCGGAAACTGGTCGAGCGCTACGCCGATCGCGTCGCCCCAGCCCACTCCGATTCGCGCGAGCGCAATCCGCTCGATTGGCTGCTCGCCGACGAACGGAAAACTATGGTGCGGCAGGCCCTCGCCCGATTGCCGCGACGCGACGCCGAAATCCTGCTGTTGAAATATTCCGAGGATTGGTCCTATCGTCAAATGTCAAGACACCTGGGACTAAGCACCAGCGCCGTCGAAGCCCGTCTCCACCGGGCACGCGAAAAGCTTCGCCGCGCTCTGCACCAATTGGATCCCACACTTGCCCCATCGAAACCCGTTTAGCGTCGTCCACCACGACGAATATATCGCCCCAAAAGCACACCACTCAGTTGGGATCGGTACCGCTTATTAGCGGTTAGAAAAATGACTAACGAACTATCCGATAACGTCTTACTCGACCGCTTGGTTGACGGCGAACTCGCCGAATCCGAGCGACGTCAGCTTCTGCAGTCGCTCGATGATCAACCCGGCGGTTGGCGCCGCTGCGCCCTGGCATTTCTCGAAGCACAATCTTGGCGCGAAGAATTGGGCCAGGTCGCGCACGCGCCATCGACCAAGCCCACGATCGCAAACTCCGTCGTTTCTGAATCGCGGTGGTCGGCCGGCATCCAATGGCTCGCCATCGCCGCGACTGTGATGCTCGCTTTCGGTTTAGGCTGGCTGCAACACGGTACCGCTCTTCGAGCCGTCACTACAACCTCGAATCAGAATACAAGCCTCGCAGACGCCGGCCTTCCATCTGCCGTACCACCTCATAATGCGAAGCCGAGCGACGCATTCACGTTCTACGTTCGTGACAATGCCGGTCACATGAACCCGGTAAACGTACCCCTCGTCGATGCCGGCACACTGGATCGTGAACTCGGCGTGCAGTTCAAAACGGGCCTGCCTGACTCACTTCGAACCGAGCTCCAAGACCAAGGCTACACCGTGCAGTCCAAGCGTCGATACGCACCCCTCTGGCTAGAAAACGGCCGCCCCATGATCGTCCCCGTCGAAGACACGAAAATCCTACCCGTACGAAACGAAAGTTTGTAATTCCTCCCGCGCCGAAAGTAACGACTAACGACTAACGACTAACGACTTACGACTTACGACTTACGACTTACGACTTACGACTAATCACTAACGAAAGGAGACAACCCCATGTCCATCACCTGCCTTCAAGGCGCAACGAACGCCGCGCTCATGATGGCCCTCGCACTTGGCGGCGGCCTCGTTGCTCACGCCCAAAACGACAACGCCGATGGCAAGGTCGTCCAAATCGGCCATGCCGACGGAGCCGAAGCGCGACCGAACATGCCGCCGCCCGTCGCGCCCTATCAACAGCACGCCGAAAAACCCGAATACTGGATCGGACTATTGGGCGGAGCCATTCCGACCGATAACGCGCTGCGCTCGCAATTAAATCTTCCCGAACACCAGGGGCTGCTCGTGGCCAGCGTCGTCCCTAACAGCCCAGCCGAAAAGGCCGGCTTGAAGAAGCACGATATACTCATGAAAGCCAACGGCGCCGACTTGCACGAGATGACGGACCTCGTCGACCTGGTGAAATCCGAAGGCGCCAAAAAGGGCCACATCGCGCTCGATGTCGTACGTGCTGGCAAGCATGTGACCCTCCAGATCACACCCGAAAAAACCCCCGACAAAGCCCCCCTCGCCTACTCGGAACCGAACGACGAAGACTTCAGCCCCGGCATGCCAGGTATGCCGCGCGGCTTCATGCAACAGTTCGGTGGTAACCAGCCGTTCGATTTCCGCGCGTTTGGCCCCGGCGTCATCGTCGGCGGCGGCCAAGGATTTGCCAGCATGCCCAATGGCGTGTCGATCAACATTCAAAAACAGAATGATCAGCCGACCCACATCACCGTAAAACGCGGCAACGACACCTGGGACATCGTCGGCGACGACCCCGAATCGTTAAAGAAACTGCCCAACGACCTGCGCCCTTTCGTCGAGCAAATGCTGCATGGTCAAATGACCATGCACATGCCGCCCATGGGACCGAACGGCCCCGGCCTCGACGCCAACCACCTCCGCGAACGCATGGAACGCATGGAACGCCAATTGCAAGACATGCAGCGACGCCTCCTCGGCCCGGAAAATGTCCCCGGCGACCAACAACCTCAGTCTGCTCCAACAAAGTAACTGAAGCCGGTCGTCAACTCGCCTTCCCGCCCCCGGCTCCGCCGGGGGTTTTTTCATAATCCAACCTCTCGACCCAAAAAAACTATAGACAACCATCCACCGACATACTAAAACTGAACTTCAGCGGTGTATTCTCGAATACGCCTGCGGCGCCAGGACCGATTCTTTCGGTATCGCAAGCTTTCAGGGGCAAACGACCAATTCGCTGTTGAATTCGTCGTTCTGAACTTGCAGGAGGAAAAATGCCCACGTCTCGCGCCGCTCTCCCGTTTTGCTTCTTGGCCGTTTTGTCGCTCTGCGCCGCTACGCCCGCCTTTGCCGTCCTGTCGGCAACCGCCGACCTATCCACTAGCTCCACCAGCGCACCTTACAATTACACTATCGATGTCCACAACACGGGCACGACGAACATCGGCACATTCTGGTTCGCCTGGGACGCCAACTCCGACTACAACTTCCTTCCCAGCGTGCCGACCAACATCAGCGCACCCACCGGCTGGATCGCCCCCGTCACACACGTGTTTTCCGGCGACCGCTACGGCATCGAGTATTACAACATCAGCGGCAGTTCGATTGCCCCGGGTGCAACCGGCCAATTCCATTTCACCAGTCCCGATTCCCCCGCCACACTTACCGGCGACGCCTGGATCTCGCCGTTTAAGATTACCTCCTCGTTCGTCTACATCGGCTTCCCCGAAACCGACCCCGGCTTCCGCCTCACCGCTTCCGTCACCGCTGTACCGGAACCCGCCTCGCTAGTGATCGCCTTAATCGCTCTGGCATTCGGTTGCCTCCACCGCCGCCGGTGATTGCTCTCGTCCGACTCCCTCACCTCAGCGGGGAGGGTTGTGGAGGGGGGATTTCAATCGAGTGTCACCGATGCATCGACACTTGCTAACTCATTAGCTGTACTTCGTCTGCCGTACCTCATAGCCGGAAATCTTAAACAATTCTCAAGCTACCGGACATCGCCGTACCCACTGGGCAAACCCGACGGGCGATGTCGCCACGCGGCGAGCGCCTACTTCCCCCACTCCAGCCTCTGCCCATCGGCAAGCAGCCGCTGGCGAAGATGTGCGTAATCGACTCGCTGCACGGGAACTCTGTCGTCGATCGCCGTGGCCGCCGCCGTCGCCGCCGATTGGCCCAGGATCATGAACACCGGCTCCATCCGAATCGACCCATACGCAATGTGCGAACTCGACAAGCACACCGGCACCAGCAAATTCTCGCACTCAAAACCGTCGGGGACCGTCCCCTTTTGCGCAGTCTGCGGAGCAAAAGGGGACTGTCCCCCTCCCCCCGTCCCTCTCCGCGCCCCCCGTCCCGGCACGATCGCCCGATAACTGATCGGGTACGGCTTGAACCCATGCACCTCGACGTCGCCCTCGTTCTGCACGTGCCAGGCCCGGCCGGGGACTGTCCCCTTTTGCGCAGTCTGCGGAGCAAAAGGGGACTGTCCCCCTCCCTCAGTCCCGTCTCCCTCATTGAACGCCACATACCTCTGACAGTTGTGGCTATCCATCCCGTACGCCCCCAGCCCGATCGAATCCTCGGCGAGCTTTGTCCCCCGGCAGTTGTGCTCCGTCATCACATACATGCCGACCATCCGCCGCGCTTCGCGAACGTAGAGTTGCGTGGGCCAGTTGTCGTTGTCGACAAACTCGTCCTTGGCCAAACCAAGCCGATTAAACTCCGCCCGCACGCCCGCCGGCACGCGCGGATCGTTGGCGAGCGTCCACATCAGCCCTTCGGTATACGAACGATGATCGGCCACGATCCGCTCGCGCGTCGCGTAGTCGGCTGTCGGATACTGGTAATTGCCGCCGATGTAGTCGGTCGAGAACGCCCCGTTGTTGTTCGTATCCGTCTTCCGATTCGGCATCCACACCGGTGCCCATGGCGCCCGCCCGTCGCCCGCCTCGAAGTTCCGCAGCAGCAGCTCGTAACGCAACGGATCGTAATCGCGCGGCTTCGGCCACGCACGCCGATTTTCCGGCACGTCGGTCGTACACAACCGAAAACAGTACGCCTGCACCGCCCGGTCTCCGCTGCCATCCGGCGGCAGCTTCGTCACTTGAATGCCCGGCAGCAAGCCCGAGTTGGCATCGCCCGGTTTAACGTACGGGTCCACTGGCCGCAGGAACCGGTGGCTCTTCACATTGAGCTTCGGCTCGACGCCGTTGAGCGTTTCGCCGTAGACGCTGTTCGCTTCCCGGCCAACGACGAACGACACCCCCGCCGCCGCCATGAGATCGCCTTCATACGTCCCGTCGATGAACATCTGGCCCGCAAACACCCGGCCCGATTCCATCGTGATCGACTCGATCCGCCCGCCGGTCTTCTTCACGCCGTGCCGCCGGTCGAGCCGCTCGTTCATCACCGGCTTAACACTCGCCTCGGCCAGCATCTCGCGGTAAATTTTCATCGCAACGTGCGGCTCGAACGTCCACATCGTTTCATCCAACGAGCGCCGCAGATTATGGGACGCGTACTGGCGGCGAGTCTCGCGCGTCCATGCTGAATCATTCTGATAATACTGCCATACGCGGTGATAAAACTCCCGTGCCCGGCCGCCGATCGCCGCCTTGTTGCCGATATCGGTCGCGCCAAGCCCGCCCGTTGTCATTCCGCCAATGTGATTAGACGGCTCAATTAAAACGACGCTCTTGCCCATCCGGCGAGCCTGCACGGCCGCAATGACGCCCGACGAAGTACCTCCATAGATAACGATATCCGCCGATTCTGCGGCGTACGTGTCCGTTCGCATAATGCCGGCAGCCAGTGCCCCGGCGACAACCATCATCAATACGTGAATCAGCTTCATCTGTCCGTTTCGACTTTTTGCGCCGCAGCCTTATTGAATTTGAGGCCACGATGTCGCACTTCCTACTGGCCGGTATGCGTGTTGCACATTCAATCGATTGGCCTATTCGATGGGTGGCCGCGCCCTCGCCCTTTGCAGAATGGACTACCGACCATGTCACAAGATACATCCAGCCAGCAGCGGGCCTTTGCCTTCCTAAAGACCAACGACCGCCTTCCCAAACCACGCATGCGGGGACTAACCGAGATTCGCGGCCCCTACTATACCACAATGGGAAAGCGATACCTCCTGGACATCTTCGAAACGATGGGCGCGTACGTCGACTCGCTCAAGTTCGCCGCCGGTTCATTCAGCTTGATGCCGCGCAGCGCTCTGCGCGAAATTATCGACCTTTGTCACCAGCACGATGTGCTCGTCTCCACCGGAGGATTCATCGAATACGTATTGACGCAGGGCCGCGACGCCGTAGACCACTACATTCGCGAATGCAGGGATCTTGCGTTCGACATCATCGAGATCTCCAGCGGCTTCATCACCATTCCCACCGACGATTGGTTGCGGCTTGTCGAGAAAGTGCAACGCGCCGGCATGAAGGCAAAGCCGGAAGTCGGCATCCAATTTGGCGCTGGCGGGGCGTCGGCGGTTGGTGAATTGGCCGCCGAGGGAACGCGCGACCCCGCTTGGGCGATCAGCCAGGCCAAGCGGTTTCTAAACGCGGGCGCGTACCTGATAATGATTGAATCCGAAGGAATCACCGAATCCGTGGACACCTGGCGCACCGACGTGCCGGCAAAGATCATCGACGCGCTGGGGCTAGAGCAGGTGATGTTCGAGGCGGCCGATCCGGCCGTCTTCACTTGGTACATTAAGAATTATGGCCCGGAGGTGAACCTATTCGTCGATCACAGCCAAATCGTACAGCTGGAGTGTTTGCGACAAGGCATCTGGGGAACAACAAGCGTTTGGGGACGAGTGGTGACGTACAAAGGTGAGTAGGCGACGCGGTCGGTTGATAAAAGCGACTCTGCGCGCCGGCCCATAATGAACCCTCTCGATTTAAAGCCGACCGACGCGCTCTTGATCGTCGACGTGCAAAACGACTTCTGCCCCGGCGGCTCGCTGCCGGTCGACGAAGGCGATGCCGTCGTACCGGTCATTAATCAATGGATCAGTGCCGCGGGCAAGCGCGGGGCTAAGATCGTCGCGACGCGCGACTGGCATCCGCCAGACCATGAGAGCTTTCACACGAGTGGCGGGCCGTGGCCGCGGCATTGCGTGCAGGGAACCCAAGGCGCCGAGTTCCACGCCGATCTGGAGCTGCCCGACGACGCGGCAATTGTTAGCAAAGGAACAGACCCCGCCGACGCCGGTTACTCGGCCATCGCACGCACCAGCCTTACAGACGACTTGCGGCGGGCAGGAATCGAACGCGTATTCATTACCGGGCTCGCGACAGACGTGTGCGTCCGTGCAACTGCGCTCGATGCCCTACGTGCCGGCTTTGAAGTGCATCTTGTCGTCGACGCGACGCGACCCGTCGATCTCGACGCCTGTAACCGAGCTCTCCAAGAAATGGCACGAGCCGGTATCTCGCTGGAGCGAACCGATTTGCCGGACGATTGATTGCCGCTGCTAAATCGATCTTTTTAACCGATGCGCCGAGCGCATTTGGAAATGCGGCCGACGCTGCTAAGATATCCGTCATGGCCGATAACTTGGGCGACGATCCACAACGTTCCGCGCTCTTCACCGATCTGTACGAACTGACGATGGCGCAGGCGTACGGCGCGGAAGCGTTCGCCGCCACAGCAGTCTTCGAACTGTTCTTCCGCAAATTACCTGCGACCAGACAATACGTGGTGGCGGCGGGCCTCGACGATGTCCTGAATTATCTGGAGAACTTTCACGTCACGGACAACGACATCGCCTACCTCGCCAAGAAGGCTTTGTTTAGCCGCAACTTCCTCCAATGGTTTCGCGAGCTCCGCTTTACGGGCGATGTGTGGGCCGTCCCGGAAGGAACGCCTGTCTTTCCGAACGAACCGGTTGTCCAGGTCGTCGCACCAATCGCGGAAGCTCAGCTCATCGAAACCTTGGTGCTCAATCAAATCCATTTTCAAAGCGTCGTTGCGACGAAGGCGGCACGAATTGTTCGGGCCGCCGAAGGGCGCGCGATTGTTGACTTTGGTTCGCGGCGGGCACACTCGGCAGAAGCCGCTATGAAAGCCGCCCGCGTCAGTTACCTGGCCGGAGCTGCGGGCACGTCGCTCGTGTTGGCCGGCAAACGTTACGGTATTCCCATCTTCGGCACGATGGCCCACAGCTACATCCAGGCACACGATGACGAAACCGACGCATTTCGCGCATTCGCAACCATTTTCCCGCACACCACGCTGCTGGTCGACACCTACGACACACTGGACGGCGTCCGCAAGGTCATTCAGCTGAGTCGCCAAATGGGCGAAAATTTCCCCGTCAGTGCGATCCGGCTCGACTCCGGTGACCTGGCCGATTTAGCCAACCGAGCCCGGTCGATGCTCGATGAAGCGGGGCTCAACAAAATTGGAATCTTCGCATCCAGCGAGTTGGATGAATTCGCCATCCAAAAACTGGTCCGCGCCGATGCGCCGATCGACGGCTTCGGCGTTGGCACGAGCATGGCCGTCAGCAGCGATGCGCCTACGCTCGATATGGCATACAAACTGGTCGAATATTCCGGTAAGGGCCGAACCAAGTTGTCGCCGCACAAATTTATCTACCCAGGTCGAAAGCAGGTCTTCCGTGAAACCGAATCGGGCCAAATGATTCGCGACACGATCGCACGCGCCGACGAAACCAGGCCGGGGGCGCCGCAACTAATTCGAGTTATGCGTGGGGGTCGGCGGATTTCCGAAAATTGCGCCACCCTCAACGAAGCCCGCGACCTCGCCCGCCGCCAGCTCGATGCCTTGCCCAATGAGTACCGTCAACTGGAACCCGGCGGAGCAGCCTACCCAGTGACAATCAGTGATGCTCTATCGGACGATCTCGAAACGCTCCGCGGAGAATTGAAACACCGGCCATAATTTAAATGTCGCCTACCGGTAAGCAGTAGAAGTACTGGACCAGGCGACGCGCGTGCAACGTACGCCGTGTCACAGCTTGGCCCACATCTTAAGCATTTGTGGTCTCAATGGTCCTACGAATCATAATTGAATTGGGTAATGGTGAAGTTACGATGGAGTAAGGACCTGACTGCCCCTTCACCGATTTCCGCCGACGAGTTCCTCATGGCCCAGTCCGCCGCTCGTTATAAGCAGAACCGCTTGCAACAGCTCCGAGGTTTTTGTTACGCCGCTCGCGCCAAGAGCATCTCGAAGGCGGCCGAGAAGATGGCGCTCAGCCAGCCCTCCGTTTCACTGCAGATCAAGGCGCTGGAGCGCG
>DASZZA010000697.1:0-6083 GCA_035545135.1 Lacipirellulaceae bacterium
ATTGCGAATGATGGCTCCGCGGAGAAACGCCAGTTTTACATCGATACAATCGAGCTCCGCGACGGCGAGCTATACGTGGCCGGACACACCCAGGCTGGGGACCGGATTGGAAAGCGGCCACCTAAGTTGGCGTACGCGCCGTCGAGCGATCAAAATGATTTTCCGTTGGACGGGTACGAACTGCGGCTTACCTCGGGCGACGCCAATTCTGCTCTGAAGATTGCCCAAAAACGTCCGACGACCGCGACGAAGAAAAGTGATGCGGCAAAACGCTAGACGATCGGGCAATACTCAAGTACCCAGCGGGAGTTATCGCTATTCGATCGCGATAGTGTAACCAGTCCCGAGAGCTCGCCGCTGGAAAGAGCTACTCGCCATACATCGGGTGATTCGCTTTGGCTGTGGTATGTTCCGGAGTTCATGCGTTGGACGGCGCCGCGATTGCCGCTCAGCGGGCCTTCCAATTCCAAGTAATCTCGCCGGTGGTCGCCGAGCTGCACGGCCGGGACGGAGTCGTCATCGGCCGTCGCAGGACAATCCGAAAAGCTAGCGGCAGTGCGGGCGCGGGCGGCCGACCAACCGCGAGGAAGTCGGTCGAGCGCCCATGTGCGTAGCGCGTCGCCCGATTCCAACATCAGGTCCCAATGCGATGGCCGTTCGTAGTTCGGCGGGCAGTCGTGATAGAGCAGCACGAATCGGGGCATTTTGGCTATTTTAGAGCGGTTCACGGAATTTCGCAGCCCATAGCGGGCGGGCTAGGTCGCGACGAATCCGGGCCGCACAGCGGACCGGCTGGTGTCAATCGGATAGGGAAATGAAAAGGATCGCTTTAGCGATCACGGTGCGGTGTTGCCCGGCGCGGTGCCTGTGTAGGGAGCAAGAATTTGAAGGCACGCCTCGTCCTCGGAGTTCACGCCGCCGAGCGCCGTCACGGCAGCCCGCGCACAGGCATGGTCGCTGGGCTTCTTGCACTGGCCATGGAATGGTAAGACACGCTGCTCGTTCGCTGCCAGGCCGCGATCGAGGCGGACCAGCAAGCTACCATCGGACAACCGCTGCGCGTCGCCTTCCACCGTCAATTCAATCGCCGGGTCGCAGCGAAAGCGTAGTTCCACGTTTGTAGCTGCGCTTGCGGAAACATTCTTGACGGCAACGCTAAAGTCGACGGTTTCGCCCACGACGCGGCGCACCGGCGCCGTGACCTTGACGTTCAGCGACGCCGGTATTCCTGTCACGCATGCGTGCTGGCCGACGGGCTCGACACCATCGGCTGCGACTGCCACGTCGTGGCACTGCTGACCTGCGGCGACCACCTGGAAAGGAAGCTTGATTGTTTGCGAAGCGTTCGGCGCCAGGTCGCCAATATTTGGATTTTTGATAAGGTGTGTGTTTTGTGTGTCGGTCGGACACCGCAGACCAGGATCGAAACGGTCGCGCAGCTCGACGTGGCGGGCAACGCCGTCGCCGCGATTGGTAACGGTGACGTCATAGTCCACATATCCGCCCACGGGAACTTGCTCGGGACCGTTTGCCCGGAGGCTGATTTCCAATCGCGGCTTTCCGGTGGATGCCGCGGGTGGCGGCGTGTAGGGGGGTGGCTGCTGGGTAGTTGGAGCCGAGGTTGAAGGCGCGAGTGTGGGCGCCGGCTGATTTTGTGGGGGCGGAGCGGGAGCTGACATCGATGGCGGTGGCGCAAGCGGCGACGGTGACGGCGGAGGGCCGGGAATTGCCGTCGGTGCCGGCGGCGCTGCGGGTGCCGCGCCGCTCCATGTGACCGTCGTCGCGGCATGGGCCAGTTCCACTCGCGGCAGCGCATTCGGGCCGACCGATGCCGGACGGATGATGGTGATATTTACGTTCGTGACACCAGCACCCGCGGCTGTCGGGCTCACTTCGACGCTCGCTCGCCCCGTCGCGTCGGTGGGCACATCGGTCGTGGTTCCGCCCTCGTAGCCTAGCGAGCCCGACGGCGCACCGCCGCCGGCGACGGAATATCGCACGATCCATCCCGCCAGCGGCCGGCCATCGGTGCGGCGCGTAATAATGGTCGTTAACACATGCGGCTGCCCTTGCGGAGCGACCGCGGACGCCGGGAAGACCCACTGAGCGTCGATCCAGTAGATGGTCGAGGTAGCCTGATTGAATTCGCGTTGGTCGGTCGCACGGGCCGTGATCTGACTTGTTCCCTCATTGGCAGAAGCGAGCGTGACCCACGTTTCGCCGCGTTCGATACGCCAACTGTTGTTCGGGTCGACCGAGTTCGCGTCCAGCGTGACGGGCAAATACACGGTGTTACCCACCGCCGTCCAATTATCGATCCGCTCCGGTGCTTGCCACCAGCCGAGAAGGCGAGCCGGCCCATTAAGCCCCATGTCGCCGAGTTGACCGACGCCGTTGCGAGCGACGGACCACTCGATGCGTTGGTTCGTCGCCAAGTAGCCGTCGGGACCCATCACGCCCGCCTTGAGCAAGACTTGTGTTCCGACCGGCGCGATCATGCGATCGGGAGTTAGTCGAAGATACGCATGTCCGGCGGGAACGGTCGTCGCGGGCGGCTGGCCGGCAACCGGCGTCACGATGGGGACGGCCGGTGTAACGGTGGCGGGAGGCAACGAAGGAGCCGTCGCTGCTCCGGGGATATACGGCGCTGGTGCTGACACACCGGCCGGTGGCGGCGCGACAGGTGGCATTGGTGGGTCGGAGTAAACCGGCGGTGCTTGAACATTGCCGAACGGCAACGGAGCGTTTGGCGGAACGGCATTTGGCGCGACCGGTGGCGGCGCGACGGCTGGCTGCGGGACAACTGGAACGGCTGGCGATGGAACGACGGCCGCCCCCGGCGGCGCTGCAACGGGCGACGGTACGGGCGGCGCCACGACTGCGGCCGGCTGCTCGTTGGGCCAAATGAGAAGCCGCTCGCCGGTTGGGTCAATTCGCGGTCCCTGCCAGGTGGCACAACCGGCGAACACCATCGCGCACGAACCCGCGACTGCGGTGAACAGAACGCGCGATAGGTTGTTTCGGGGCATCAGCAATGGCCTTCCATGCCGGTGTGCAAACGGTTCCCCAAAAAAGGTGTCAGGAACCCATATGGTTGTGCAGCGAAGTATCCCCCATCTGCGACAGATCGGGTTACTGACACTTTTTTTGAGCACCGGGAGTGGATTTGGGGCAGTGGTCTGAAAAATGATTGCGCGCTCCGGGCAACGCGCCTGGAGCGCGCAATCGACCAGCCTGTTAAAACCTACCGCCTGGAGCACCTGGTGTTGCCCCTCGACAACGTCGTATGTCGAGTTTTTTCACCACGGATGGTCTGGTTGTATCGACGCTGCCGATTGTTCGTTGCCCAGTTGTCAGTAGTTCGCTGCAACGGCCAATAGACCACGTACGACGGTCAACGGCCCCGGCCCCCTGGCCCCATTTCCCCCAGCCCCGCCGCGGAATTTCTTGCCATGTGAAAACACGGGGATTAGCATAAATGGAGCGGAGAATTCGGCGATGGAGCGGCATTGCGCGCCGTGCGCCGATGACTCTGCCCGGAACATTGCATCTCCTGGCTCGATGCGAGGTACTTCTATGGCTCGGTTCGGTATTGGCACGAGGGGTCATTCATTGACTCGCCCGTATTCGCTTCGGGCTACATTGTTTTGCGTGTTTTGCCTGATGGTCGTTCCGCAAGCGGTCTTCGCGCAGCTCGGCGGCACCGGCGGAGGTAACACGATTGGTAACGGTGCGACGTCCGGTGTGGCTGTCGATGCCGATGGCGTCCTGCGGCGCGTGACGGCCCAGGACCCGACGGGCCAGCTCGCGCGGCAGCGCGTGCAGGAAGCGCTCGCACGACTCGATCGAAATGTGGCTCACCGCAGCCAATTGCGGAAGGTATCGCTGACGCGGCTGGAGCGGATAATGAAAGCGCGACTCGCCGATGGTCGGGGCGTCGACGACGTCATGAAGCACTTGGCGGGAATCAATCGGCTGGAGTATGTGTTCTGCTATCCGAAGTCGGGCGACATCGTGATCGCGGGGCCGGCCGAAGCTTGGGCGGCAGCACCATCGGGCCGCGTGTTGGGAATCGAATCGGGCCGGCCCGTACTTAATCTCGACGACCTGATTGTCGCGTTGCGGGCGTTTCCGCCCGGCGCTGAAAACAAGAAGCCCTTCATTTATTGCTCGATCGATCCGACGCGAGAGGGGCTCGCGCGATTGCACCAATTCTTGCAAGAGCTTGGCGGCCGAATCGGTAATCCGGCACAGAACCCTGGCGAGGAGCAATTCATCGTCAACGGCCTGCGGGAGCGATTGGGAATGCAAGTGATCACGGTGGGTGGCGTATCGCCCAAGACGCATTTCGCACAGGTTATGGTGGAAGCCGATTACCGGATGAAGCTAATTGGCATCGGGCTTGAAACTCCGCCGGTGCGGCTTGCGAGCTATGTGGCCCGGGCGAATCCGTCGCAGGTGGCCAGCAACGCGCTGCAGCGTTGGTATTTCGTGCCCAATTATCAGTGCGTTCGTGTGAGCCAGGACGCACTGGCCATGGAGTTGGTGGGCGAGGGCGTAAAGCTAGTGGGCGAGGACGAAGCCGTAAGTCCAGACGGCCTGCGGCATTCGGCGGCCCGCAGCAACCGTGCGAGCGAGGCGTTTGTGCGGGCGTTCACGAAGGTTTATCCCAAGCTGGCCGAGCGGGCACCGGTTTACGCCCAGCTTCGCAATTGCATCGATCTGGCCGTTGCCGCGGCTTTCATTCAGCACCAAGACTATTACCAACTGGCCAACTGGAAGGCTGAAACCTTCAACGCCGAATCGGCCTATCCGGTCGAAATACTGAACCCGCCAAAGCAAGTGGAATCGGCCGTCAATAGCATATGGAAGGGTCACACTCTCATGACACCCATTGGCGGCGGCGTTCAGATGCGCCCGACAGAAGCAGTCGATCCAACGAACGTGCTCGAAGACAAGGACTCCAAAGTGCAAGAGGCCCGCACGGCGAACGATCTCTCAAAGCTTGCGCCCGACCAATGGTGGTGGGACTAGGTAGATAGTTAATAGTGGTTGGCGCCTATCCCAGAACCGTCTCCCATTGGGGGGCGCCTTATTCGCCGGCAAATCGCCCTCACGCCTGCCCTTTCCCGAAGGAGAGGGTGCTCTAAGAGCTGACCCAGGGTAGCGGCTGATGCCGCAACCCTGGGCTGAATGATGCAATCCCTTCGGGATTGGTAATCGATAGTCGTGGGAGGCGAAGTTTCCCTTGTTGATTTATGGATTGGTTCCCTCCCATTGAAGTGGAGGGTTAGGGAGGGGTGAGGTTGAGTTCAAATTTGTGCTCACCCCTCCCCGGCCCTCCCCGTCGAAGGGGAGGGAGCCGAACCATTCGGCGATAGATTGGTCGAAGGGGAGGGAGCCGCATCATTTGGTGAAAAGGTCGTCGAAGGGGAGGGAAGATGCTGCCCCACGGTAGCGGCTGACGCCGCAACCCTGGGGCTGAATGATGCAATCGCTGCGGGATTGGCAATCGGCAGCTGTTGCATGATGTTGCGGTGAGAGGCGGGGGCGAGACGGGCACTCATGTGTCCCTTGCGGTCAAGATGATCCGAAGGTCACAGACATTGGTTTGCGTCGGCCCGGTGATGAACAGGCCTCCCGCTTGTTGGAAGAAGCTATAGGCGTCGTTGCGGGCCAGGAAATCACCGACATCGTGTTGGGCATTTCGCGCGCTGCGAACGACTTCTTCGGTTACGAACGCGCCGGCGGCATCGGTCGGGCCGTCTTCGCCGTCAGTACCGGCCGATAACAGGCAGATGCGATTGCAATCGCCGAGAGCAATCAAGGCTGCCAACGCGAGTTGCTGGTTTCGGCCACCCTTGCCGCGGCGACTTTCATCAATGAGCGTGACCGTCGGCTCGCCGCCCGAGACCAGACAGTTGGGACCGGTACTTTCGCGCATGCGTAAGGCCATTTGTGCCAGATGGCGACCGACTTCTTCCGCGGGGCCTTCTGACTTCGTCGCGGCGATCATCGCGTGGGAATATCCGAGCCGCTCGGACTCCATGCCGGCCGCATCAACCGCCGTCGCGTTATTTGCA
>DASZZA010000698.1:0-5894 GCA_035545135.1 Lacipirellulaceae bacterium
TGCCGTAGCTAAACAGCAAAATCACCACGACGAACGCGATGATAAGAAGGATGGCAACGCCGGCCAAATACAACAGCGCCCGGGTGCCGTTCTTGTCGATGTCGCCCAAGGCGGCGAAAACAGGCACAACTCCGCCCCACCAAGCTGACGAGAGCAATTGATCGCTGAGCATGGTCCGTATCGGCTCCTGAATCGAGTGGCAATTGCCAATATACGTCGCAGACTCATCTTACCTCACTCGCCACCTGGTTAAAAGAACGGACGCGAGTAGATGGGCACGGCCTGATCCGTCGCCGAGCACGGCGGATTGCTGGTCGCGTCATGAGATTTGTCCATCAAATACGCGGGCTACGTCTGTATTTTCGGTCGCGAGCCACTACACAATTCGTGTACGTTGTTGAGGGGGAGCACTGCTGCCTGGACTGCCGTCTCGGATCAAATCCCGGCTGCTTGCAGTGAGCGGCGGAGCTTATCCCCCCAGGATGAAGCGGCTGGTTCGGCGCATGTCGTGCGAAAATACGATTGTTCGCGAATAGCGGGCCTCACAAAAGTTCGTTGACTTCTTACCCCACGTCGAGGGAAACATATGATTCGCTCGAAGATTATCACCTGGTCGCCTGTGGTCATCTCCTTGCTGACCTCGAGCAGCGTGTTTGCGGCCGACTACTACAAGATGGACCCGGAACATACATCGGTCGTGTTCGGCATCGCCCATGCCAGGCTGAGTTATACATACGGCATGTTCCGCAAGACAGCCGGACAATACTGGCTCGACAAGAACGACCCGGCCAACTGCCGGTTTCAGATGGCGATTCGAGCAAGCAGCATCGACACCAACAACGCCGAGCGCGACAACAAGCTTCGCAGCGATGAATTCTTCGACGTGCAGCGATTTCCAGAAATCCGGTTCGAGTCGACTCGCTGTGAACTGGCCGACTCGCCCAAGGGAGCCGTTACTTACAAGCTCGCCGGCAAACTCACAGTTCATGGCGTGACACTGCCCGTCGACAACATCTTATTGCACATGCTGGGCGCAGGCCCTGGCGCCAGCGGCAAAGACCGTCGCACCGGGTTCCTCTGTTACGTCGAGCTGAAGCGCAGCGACTTCGGCATGAAGAACCTGCTCAAGAACGATTTAGTGGGCGACGCCGTGGGAATCACGGTGAGTTTCGAAGGAGCGCTGCAGCCGGCAGCCGGCGCAGCGCCGCAAATCAATCCAGAACGCCCTTAATTGGGTTGAAGCCCGCACCGCGAGCAAAGGCTTTGCCAAACCGATGCCGGCGCTGCGGGGTGCAATGTGGCGCAAAAAACACTACGGTGGCAATAAACCGGACCATTTCGCACGAATCTTTATCGGCGCTGGATCGGCGCTGGCATTTTTTTGCCTATTCGGCGATAATTGGTTTGGCCTCGTTCGGTTGTTCCAAGTTTTTAAATCGGATAGGACCGAAACAATTCCGGGGAACGCCGGGAATACGAATATCCCCTAATTTCCGCTACTGCAGATTAGTGTGCGTTAGCGCCGCCTAGTGTTCCTGCCTTGAGCTTGGTAACGAATGTCAGTCAACCGTCGCATTCGCGAACAGAGAACACGGAGACATTGCCATGGCCATTGCTTCTCGTCGTAGATTCGCCTTCACGCTGGTCGAACTGCTGGTCGTCATCGCAATTATCGGCACACTCGTCGCGCTGCTGCTCCCGGCGGTGCCAAACGCGCGGGCACGAGCGCGGCAGCTCTCGTGTCTCAACAATGTGAAGCAAATCGCGATTGCCATGATGAACTATGATTCTTCAAAGGGTCAGCTTCCCGGGTATACCCAATTCATCAAACGCGGTAGCTTGGACTACGCGTCGATCTACTACGACGGTGGAGCGAGACAGTTCGGAGTTGAAAGCAAGGTGTTCCCAAGCGCACCAACTACTTCTCAATTGAAAGATGTTTCCGCCTTTAGTTGGGCGACGATGCTGCTGTCACGGCTCGAACGGCAGGATATCTGGGACGCAATTGTCCAACCACCAGTTGTCCAACCACCAGTGCCACAAGGCAAGGTTCCCGTACCGCCGATTGCTATTTTTGTCTGTCCGTCGGACCGTGATGTCGCGAGCCAGCCGGACCTGGCAGGATTAACCTACATAGCCAATTGCGGCGCCTGGGACCGCGACACCGGCGGCAATTTCATACCGCCTCCTAATGGCGACACGATCGATAATGGCGTCTTCTTCAGCAACGCCGATTTCGCCCGTGCAGGAGCCACTGCACCCATCCCGCGGATCAGCGGTATCAAGGACGGCTCGGGAACGACACTCATGTTCTCTGAGAATATTCATAAGAGTTATGACCCGGTCGATGCCAGCGGTGCTCCTGCTTTTGGATGGCTATTCGGAAGCGAGCAGCAGCTTGGAATGGTTTGGGTCGATCCCAATAACAACAGCACCAGCCCGAAACAGCCGGTCGGTGTCTCAGTTAATGACCAAGAGGCGATTAATCGGGACACAAATGCTAGCGGCCCTGTGAACTATCCTTCGAATATTCCCCGCTACGCTCGACCAGCGAGCGGCCACGCAAATGGCGTCAATGTAGCCTTCTGTGACGGCCACGGCATGTTCCTTCGCGACGATATCGATTATCTCGTCTATCAACAATTGATGACGCCGAACGGGCGAAAGTGCGTGGATCCGGTCGATCCTTCGATGAACCTCAATAGCGGCCAATCGATTTACTTGTTCCGCGCCGCACCGCCGCTGGCGGAAAAGGACTACCAGTAACGCTACCGCCGTCGCATCAATCGAACGCGGAAGGCCACGACCCGCGGCACCTCGCGAAATCACGGGTCGTATTGTATCTTGACCTGGTGGCAAAGCAGACCAATAAATCGAAGCTGGCCGCTAAGAGCGGCAAATCAAAAAAAGGCGGCAAGGCTGCCGACGACAAGAACGAGCGCGTCATCGCCGATAATCGCAAAGCTCGGCACAATTATCTCGTGCTCGATACGCTCGAATGCGGCATCGCCCTGGTGGGCAGTGAAGTGAAGAGTCTCCGCAGCGGGCAGCTATCGCTCGACGAAGCCTACGGCCGCGTCGAAGGCGACGAGGTGTGGCTCGTCGGCGCAAACATCGCCGAGTACAGCTATTCACACGCGCTCAACCATGAGCCGAAGCGCCGCCGCAAGCTGCTCATGCATCGCCGCGAAATCCGCAAGTTCGCCGGGCAAGCGTTCGAGAAGGGCCTCACCCTCGTGCCGCTCAAAATGTACTTCAAAGAGGGCCGCGCGAAAGTTCTGCTCGGCCTCTGCCGCGGCAAGCAAAAGCACGACAAGCGCGACGCGATGAAACAACGCGAAATGAAGCGCGATATTGATCGCGCGATGCGGAAAAGATAAACCACAGAGCCGCTCTGTGGTGCGTGCTTTTTTCATGGTGCCGCAAAGACCACTGCTGCGGCTTGGCCCATGGCGTTGTGGCTCAGCTTCACGAATGTGGGGCGGTCGGTCGGCTGCAATTCTTTCACCACGTTCACTGGGCACTCGGGATCGGGCGTTTCGTAGTTGAGCGTCGGCGGCACGATGCCGCGTGACATTGCCAACAGACTAATGGCCAGTTCGACCACGCCGCTGCCTTGGCCCAAATTTCCGAAGTAGCTTTTCAGCGCGGTCACCGGCACATTGCCCAGGGTTTCGCGGATGGCCCGGGCCTCCATCGGATCGTCCTCGATCGTACTGTTGCCGTGCGCGTTGACATGGCCGATATCGTCTGGCGTCTTTTCTGCCGAGGCCAGCGCGGCCCGTATCGCCTTGGCAATGGCCTGGCCGTTCGGCCGCTTTTCAGCCGCTACCGGCTCGTAACGGACGCCGGCGCCGGCCAGGCGAGCCATGATCCGTGCCCCCCGCCGCTCGGCATGTTCGCGGGTTTCCATCACAATTTGAGCGGCCCCCTCGCCGTTGACCTGTCCACTACGTGCCGCATCGAATGGCCGGCAAACTGCGGCCGGCGGCAGCTTGCCATTGCATGCCAAACGGGCGCCGCGGTGCCACACCAGATCCGACACATTGATTCGTGAACCTGTACCGCCCACGATCATCACATCAGCATGACCGCGCTCGATCACGTTGGCCGCCTCGATGAGTGCCAACAGCGACGACACATCGCCTTCCGCAATCGTATTGTTCGGTCCACGAGCATCGTAGCGAATGCCGATGTGACATGCCGGCATGTTCGGCAAATACTTGAGCATCCACAGCGGGTACAACTCACCCATCGCCTTGCGCGACCAGCGGTGAATGTCGAAATCCTCCTGCTTCAGCCATTCGAGAAACGGAACGCGCAGCTCCTCCAGATCGCAGTACATGACGCCGGCTGCGCCGACTACGCCGAAGCGTTCCGGATCGAGCGTCGCCTGCGACAAGCACGCGTCTCGCCAAGCCAGCTCGGCCGCGGCCGAGGCGAGCTGGATGTCGCGCGACATTACTTTGATGCTCTTCCGCGGCTCGATGAGTGATTTGGGATCAAAGTCGGCGACGTCGCCTCCGAATGGCGCAAGCCAACCAGCCGACGCCAGACCTGGCAGCGTCCGCACACCGCTCCGCCGCGCTTCAACTGCGCTCCACACCGCCTCGCGACCGACGCCAATCGGCGAAACGATGCCCAGGCCCGTGATGACAACTTCTCGCTCAGCCACGTTGCATCCCCGGAGAGCCAAAATCGTATTGGCCGATCAACAGAATAACCACGAAGGCGAAGCGGACACGAAGGCCAGACAGGGAGACAAGGAGAGAAGGAGACAGGGAATACTTAGTGCCTATCCCGGAACCCTCTCCCTTTGGGAGAGGGCAGGGTGAGGGTGCTTTATTCGCCGGCAAATCACCTTCACTCCAACCCTCTCCCAGTGGGAGAGGGGGTAATGGGACAGGCTCTTATTATTGTGAGCCGTTTTTCCCAGTCTCCTTGTCTCCCTGTTACTGTGTCTTGTTCCCTCCGTGCGCTCCGTGCCTCCGTGGCTAGTTCTTCAGCACGTACCAGTCTAGTTCGTTGGCAGTGGCTCGACAACGCAGTCGCAGCCGCCAAACCGATGGTCAAATATGGCCTCGCCCAAAAAAGGTGTCACGAACCCGATCTGTCGTTGCCGCGGACCACTTCGCCTCACAAGCACTTGGGTTCCTGGCCACCGTTTTTGAGCGAAACAGTCAAATATACCACATCGGCTCGCGCTTGACCGCCTGTTCCACCAAGTCGGCAAGCGTGGTTTCAGCAAGGCGGTCGCGCTGCAGTTCGTCCAATTCGCGGCAAAGCCGTAGCAGAGCCCCGACCAATGGCGTATTTTTGCCAGCACTGGTCTGAGGACGCTCATCGCCCTCAATCACCTCAATCACGTCGGCCAGCGCGATCGTACTCGGAGGCCGAGCAAGACGGTAGCCACCGGCAGCTCCGCGGGTGCTCGTTACTAGCGAAGCCCCTTTTAACTGCAGCAAAATCTGCACAAGAAACCGCGAGGGGATTCCATGCTCATCGGCAATTCGCCGAATCTGAACCGGCTCGCCACTCGAATACTCCTCCGCTAGGTACAGCATCGCGAGACAGGCGTATTCAGTTTTCGCGGAGAGATTCATGGGGAGACGTCAGGGGTCGGAGGCCGGAGGTCAGTAGTCAAATGGAATTCTGACCTCTGACCGCTGACCTCTGCAACCCTATTAGATTCCACTTCCATCTTGTTCGCTCATTGAGTGAAGTCCGCACTCGGTCTTGTTCATACCGCTCCAACGTCCGGCGCGTTCGTCGGTCTCGTTCGTGCCAACGGCGCGCGTACAAGGCCAGCAGCCAATGCTCGGATACCCTTGATCGTGGAGCGGATTGTACGGAATCGATTCGTCGGTGATGCGCCTCCAAACATCCTTCTTAGT
>DASZZA010000699.1:0-2662 GCA_035545135.1 Lacipirellulaceae bacterium
ATAAGCCATGGCGGTTACCTCACCTTCGGCCAAAGGGAGTATTTTGGAGCACCGGGAAATATGAGCTTACCGTTGCGTCTGCGTATGAGCTTACTCGTTTGGAGCCGACCGATTGCATTGAGATCGGTGCAAGTTCCATAAGCACGGAAGCCAATGAAGCGGAAAAGCATGCGTTCGCCGCGTACGCTCCTTCCGCCTCGGTCGAAATAGTCCTCTCATCGCGGCAGGCAGACGCCACAATTCGTGCTGCGTCATCCCTTTCGCTGGCCGATCCAGACCTGAACGGGCGACTCGTCACGCAATGGAGCTTTTCTCGCGGCGCAACGCATCAGCTCGTTGGCACGTTGGCCGCTGGATGGGTTGTCGAAACGGTCGAAACGTCCCCAGCCGATGCCATGGAAGAATGGTTTATTGATCAACATGGAAAGCAGCGGCGAATTGAAATCGACCTCTCGCGCGCAGCAAGTGCGACGCAGAACGTTTCGGTCGTCATTACCGGGCGACTTCAGCGATTCGGTCTCGCCGATCCAATTTCGGCGGAGACAATGCGCATGGTAGCTTGGGGAGACGCCAGAACCGTGCGGCATTTCCTCACGTTTGATTCAAACGGCTCCTATGCCATCCAGCCCGTCGGTAAATTAGCACAGTTAACTCCCGAGGATCTCGACGACCAGGACCGGGTGCTGCTGGATCAATCGACTGACAGTAACCTCTACGATCTCACGAATGCCGATAAGCTATCCGGACTGCGCCTTACCCGTCGACGAGGGCAGTATAGTGCCAACGTCGACATGACAATGACGTTGGATAACGGTGTACTCCGCTCAGACTATCATCTGACGATCACACCCGCCTCGGATCCAATCGATCGATTGATTGTTTATTCGACCAAGCCGTTAGGCGACAACGTAAGTTGGACCAATGCCGCATCGAACACATCGTTGAAAGCCAAGAAACTGGCGCCGGCCGATGCGCAGCGCGCCGGGCTTCCCGCGGAGGGTGAAGCGTGGCTGTTACGAATTGCTCAGCCAACGTCGCGACCGAGCGAAATTATCGCAACGATCGATATAAAGCCTGTCTCGTCGGAACGAGTCTTTGTTCCTTTACTTTCCCTGCCGGAAGCGACGGAGCAACGCGGTCGGATCCTGGTGCGCTGCCGCGATCCGAATACGCTGTGGTTAGAGCCGGTTCGCGTGCAAGCGATGCCGTTGCCGTTTCAACCGAAGAACTCCAGCGAAGTCGCCGGCCTGTCGCCGGTCTGTGCGGCTTATCGGTACCAACCGTCGGATTGTCGGGACCCAATTCGAACTCCCAAGCTTTGGGCCAGCGCGACTAGTGGCCTCACAACCAGTCCGCTCCTCGCGCAGCACATCGAGCTGGAATCCTATTTTTGGCCCGATGGACGGGCAGCGCATCGCGCCAAGTACCAACTTGAAAATCACGGTGCGACAGACCTGAATGTCACACTTCCCAACGGCGCCCGCTTAGCCACCGCGTCGCTCGATGGACAGTCAGTCGACGTCCCGCGTCCTGTGCGGGACGGCGCTTCGATGAACATCCACCTTCCGCGGCAAGAAAAAGTGGTCAATCTTTCCATTTATTTCGAGTCACAAGGACCAGCACTTGCTGCCGGGAGCAAACTGAGTCCACCGCTCTTGTTGAAGCAACTCCCATTTCTCTCGGGGGAGTGGACGGTTTGGCTTCCTGAAGAGTATTCCGCCCAGGGAGGCGGGATTTCGAACGCACCCACCAAATTCAATTGGCGCCAGCGGCTTTTCGGTCCGATTGGTCGCCCCGCAGAAGCGAGGCCATTTAATCCCTTTCGTCTTGCCGAGGGCGCTTCCCTCATCAACGGCGTTGCCGATGACAAGGTGGTCGAACCGCAGATTGAATTCACATCGGAACAGTCACAAGAAAATGAGTCCGGAAACGATGGAGTGCAGCCGGTAGTGTCGCGCGGCGGGACGACGCCACCGACCGCCGGCTGGCGAAAGTACCGCGAATCTTTCATGTCCAATGGACCTATGGAGGTCATCGTTTTGCATCCGCCAGCAATTTCGGCATGGTCAGCCGTTCTCCTGTTGGGGTTCTATTTGTGTGGTCGATGGCTGCGTCATCGCAGCGGGCAAATATTTGCCACGTGCGTGGCGCTGGCTGCCGCTGGCGCGCTTTTGTTGCCGACCGCGTACGCAAGCTTGGGAGCCGGCGCGACACTCGGCTGGTTGCTTTCGCTGATGACGGATTGGCCGCGGCGATCGATCAGAACCGAGGAGTCTTCCGCTCCACGTCCGGTGAGAACAGTCATCGCTGGCGCACTGGCCTTCTTCGTCACAGTTGGACTCACACACTTTTGCAGCGGGCAATCGCCACACGCTAAAACGCCAGCCCGCGATTCAAAAACGGTCACCTACCGAGTGCTAATTCCGAGCGACGCGAAAGGACATCCCGTTGGTACTAAGTACTATGTTAGCGAGAAGTTTCTTCGGTCCTTGATTGCGGCCGGCTCGCAGTCGGCCACAAGCGCAGGAAAGTGGATCTTGAGCGATGCCGCGTTCTCCGGTGAATTGCGGAATGAGCCAAACCGAATAGCAGAGATCATTGCCGGAAATTGGGCATTTAGATTCTCGATCGAAACTCTCGCCCGAAACGTTGAGGTCGTCTT
>DASZZA010000700.1:0-3113 GCA_035545135.1 Lacipirellulaceae bacterium
CCATCCACGCTTCGCGCGACGTTTGTTCATTGCCGCCGATCGCGAGCACGATGGCATCGGCGTGTTTGGCCACTTCGGCGGCCGCTGCAATGCTCTTGCGGTCCTCTACGGGGTTGCTGGGGACCACCTCGTCCTGCCACCAGGAGCCGCCAAGGGTGATTTTGCAACCTTCGTGATACAGCACGTCAACTCGATTGCCTACACGGTCGCGGATGCCGGACAGAACTGTTGATACGCATGCCGGTTTGCCGCTGTAACCGCCTAGCAGCTGCCGATCTGCATTCGGTCCGATCACGGCGAGCTTCTTGATCTGCTTCAGGTCGAGCGGGGCGAGATTTCGATCGTTTTTGAGTAGCGTGATTGTTTGACGTGCGGCGGTGAGCGCTAATTGGCGATGCCCCTCACAGCCAACGACTCGCTGCGCTTCAGCCGGATCAACGTAGGGATCATCAAACAGGCCCATCTGAAACTTCTGCGTGAGAAGTGGGGCGACGAGCTCGTCGAGTTGCGATTCGTGCAGCGTACCATCGCGAACCAATGTCACGAGATGCTTATAACAGTCCGGTTCGGGAAGCTCGATGTTCACACCGGCGCGTACCGCCAGAGCGGCAGCCTCTTTGCCGTCGCGGGCCAGGTGATGACCGTACAACTCGGGACGTTCATGTAGCTCGCGAATTGCGTAGTAGTCCGATACGACGGTGCCAGAAAAAGCCCACTCGCGGCGCAACACGTCGCGAAGCAACCAGCGATTGGCGTGCGACGGCACGCCGTCGATCTCGTTATACGAAGCCATCACGCTCAGGGCGCCGCCGTGGCGAATAGCGGCCTGGAACGGATAAAGAAAGGCCTCTCGCAGAATGCGTTCCGAGACGTTGACGGGTGCGCAGTTCATGCCCGATTCGGGTTGCCCATGGGCGGCAAAATGCTTCAGCGTGGCAATAACATGTTTCTTTTCTGCAAATGTTGCGTCGCCTTGAAATCCGCGGACGGCGGCGACGCCCATCCGGGAGACGAGATATGGATCTTCGCCGTAAGTTTCCTCGACTCGGCCCCATCGTGGCTCGCGAGCCACGTCGACCACCGGCGTAAGTGCTTGGTGCACGCCTCGGGCGCGCGCTTCATGCGCAGTCATAGCGAATAGCTCGCGGACGAGCTCCGGATTGAAGGTGGCGCCGAGCCCGATCGGTTGTGGAAAACTGGTGGCACCGACGCCGACGTGCCCGTGAAGGCATTCGTCGTGAAAGACGACAGGAATGCCGAGTCTACTTTTCTCGATAAAGAACCGCTGGATGGCATTTGTCAATCCGGCCGTTTCCCCAGGGCCGATGCCGCCATTGGCATCCCCCGGGCGACCAACCTGCCCGAGGCCATTGCCATGTCCAAAGTGCTTAGCCGCTTTCGCCGCGTCGAATCGGCCGCTTTCATCCAGCAACGTTTCTTTCTTGAGGTTCCACACGCACACCATTTGGGCGGCTTTCTCTTCCAGCGTCATACGCGACAAAAGATCGCTGGCGCGCTGAGAGACCGTCAAGCGGCGGTCGCGATACGGTGCGTCTTTCAAATTGCTCACGAGAAGATCGTATGTGTCGAGTTTGCTAAGAGAGGGTGCTTCCAGAACGAGCGGCCGATGAAGCGGCCCGGAATTTACCAGCAATTTGCCAGTATAGGAGGACGCAAATGCAGCTCGTTCAACTTTTGCGAATAAAAATGTCGCATTCCTACATGTTGCAGTCAATTCGCCAGCCGTCGCGGGTATGATGCTGGGTGTAGAGAGCACGAGCGTCAATCTGTTTATTTGGCCACGCAATGTCGCAATGGGGCATCCGGAACATTGGGTAACTTCTGACACGGCGAAAAGTTTCGCGAGCCCAACGATGTTGCAACATTTCTCATGAAGCTAGGCTTGGGCTTGTATCGTCACATGCTTACGCGCGAGAACTATCAGTTCGCGCGACAGGCCGGCGCCACGCACATCGTGGCGCATCTGGTAGACTACTTTCAAGGTGCGTCGACGAATGGCACCAATCAGCCAACGGGAACTGAGGCGGGCTGGGGACGGGCCGGTGATCCGAACAAACTATGGGATGCCGAGGAGTTGATCGCGCTTCGCCGGTCGATCAATGCGGCCGGTTTAGAGCTCGAAGCCATCGAAAATTTCGATCCCGCTCATTGGCACGATGTGCTGCTGGACGGGCCCAAGAAGCGGCAACAGCTTGAGAGTATCAAGACGATCATCCGACGCGTCGGCGCGGCGGGCATTCCGATCATCGGATACAACTTCAGCATTTCAGGAGTATGCGGGCGCGTAAGGGGACCGTTCGCTCGTGGCGAGGCAGGCTCAGTGGGGATGGACGGCGCGTTCGATGCGCCGCTACCCAACGGCATGGTCTGGAACATGGTCTACGATCCCCAAGCCCCGGCGGGTTCGGTTCGGCCCATCACGCATGAAATCCTCTGGCAGCGGCTGAGTGAATTTCTGGACGAGGTAATACCGGTTGCCGAAGAAGCAGGAGTAACATTGGCTGCCCACCCTGACGACCCGCCGATGCCGACGATGCGCGGTCAACCACGACTTGTTTATCAACCGGCGCTGTATCAGCGACTGCTCGATGCGCGGCCCAGTCGAGCCAATGCGCTCGAGTTCTGTATTGGCACGTTGGCGGAAATGCCCGAGGGCAACGTCTACGAAGCCACCGAACAGTACGCCCGGCAGGGCAAACTGGCATACGTCCACTTTCGCAACGTGCGTGGCAAGGTGCCCCACTACCACGAAACGTTCGTCGACGACGGCGATATCGACATGGTCCGCGTTTTGCGAATTCTCAAAGAGACCAAATTTCACGGCGTGCTGATCCCGGATCACACCCCGCAAATGCAGTGCGGAGCTCCATGGCATGTAGGCATGGGATACGCGCTGGGTTACATGCGCGGTGCGATGCAAGCCGTCGGGGCAACAGAGTAGGCGACGCGGTATGAACGCACCATTCTCTCTCGTAGGTGAAACGGCTCTCGTCACCGGGGGCGGCACGGGCTTGGGGCTTGGCATTGCCCGTTGCTTTGTGCGGGCCGGTGCGCGCGTCGTGCTGGTGGGACGGCGAGCAGACGTACTGAAA
>DASZZA010000701.1:0-8441 GCA_035545135.1 Lacipirellulaceae bacterium
ACCCAATATACGGCGGAAACGCGTTTGTCGGGCACGTGGGTTTGATCGCCCACGGACCGCACGGTGAGGTGGACTTAATCCACTCATCGGAACCACAAGTGCGTGAAGAACCGATTGATTCGTATATAGCTCGGTCGACGAAAAACCTCGCGAGCAAGGACGCTGCCGGCAAAGCGCGGCTGGTCGGATTCAAATTTCTACGACTGCGTGACGATCCGCTTAAAAACTTGGAGGCGATCGATGGACCGGATGCACCGCGTGTTACGTTGCCCGGCGGCGTGGCGAAATTCGGCGCAGCGAACCGGAAGTCGACGGCGTCGCGCTAATAGCATTCGTCCAGGTATTCGCGTCAACGCTAGGCGTTTTGCACGATCTCTCGCAGGCAATCGTGGAAACGGCGCAAGCCTTGTTCCATCGGCATCTGATACGGCCCTTGCCGGTTTTCGCCCGCCGCATGGAGCGCGACCCGTCCGTTCTGGAGCTTTTCGGCGGCCGCCTGATCTTCGCCTGTGACTTCGTCGAGGACGGCTAGTCCGGCTTCGATGTAGTCGCGGCGCGTCTCGGCAATTTCGTGGTCGAAATAATACTCGCTGCGCAGCCGCGTGCGGGTTGGCGAAAGAGGCAGATAGGTCGTCACGATCACGGAGAAGGGATACCACTCGATCAGTTGGCCCGAGAAGAGGCACATCCAGATTGCGGCAAATGAAGGTCGGCGACCGGCGAGTACGTCGATTAGCACTTTCTGGTACTTGGCAAACACGGGCGAGCCGGCCATCGGCATCGGCCACCGTACGTTCACTTCTTCGCAATAGAACCGCTCGCCTCCGACGGATCGAAGCGCGCCGCGGATGTCGGCCGGCTCGACGAAAGCCCGGAAGCCGGGGTGGACAGCGCCGATGTGGTAATCCTCGAGATACACCTCGAGGAACACCTTCCAATTTAGGTCGTGCTCCTCCTCATCGACACGCTCAAGCACGTAGTCGGAGGTCGCTAGCTCGGTCCAGCCGTCGAGCGGCGCCAATTCGTGACGGATGTTGCGTGGCCCCGTGAACAGGAAGCCGTTCCATTCAGTCAGCTCGGTTCGTTCCAAATCGAGGCATGGGTTCTGTTCGAAATGCGGAGCGGCAATCTGGCGCCCGCTAAGGTCGTAAGCCCAATTATGCACGGGACAGACGATGTTTTTCACCTGGCCGGAACCGCGGAGCAATTCCGCCTGGCGATGTCGGCACACATTGGAAAGAAGGCGAGGCCGGCCGTCGCTTTGCACAAGCAGTTTTCCGACTTGCTGACCGCCGAGGGCGAAGTAGTCGCCGTTCTGTTGCACGAGCGAACGGTGCCCTGCGTATGTTGGCCCAGCGGCGAATAAGGCCTGCCGTTCAATCTCTAAGATTTCCGGATCGAAGTACCACGAAACGGGCAAACTGACGGAACCGCCCGCCTGCTCGTGTGGACGAACAAGTGTTTGCGACATTTGGTAGCTTTCCGTTAGGCGACGACACGAATGGTTTCGAGCGTTGGATCACTCGCATAAGGATGGGCGCCGGCTGCCAAGAGACGCTGGCAGATATCGAGCGTCTCCGGTGCAACAACTTCTCCAGGCATCAACAGCGGAATGCCGGGCGGATAAAACATAACCATTTCTGCACACGTTCGGCCAGTGGCGGCGTCGCGCGGCACGGGCGTCTGCATTGCAAGGGCCGCATCGCGGGGCGACATGGCCAACGGCGGAATCGGCGGCTGCAACAAGTGTGCCTCGTGCCCAAGCGCTGGAAGAACGGCTCTCGACGCCCCCGACTTGGGCGACGCCCCAACCGCCCGTAGTCCGGCAATGAGCCGTTCTTTCGCTCGTGGATCGTCGTGCGGGCTAAGCACGTAAACCACATTAAACCAGTCCGCCATCTCGTCTTCGACTTGAAATTCGGTCCTCAGATATCGCTCGACATCGTAACCACTCCAGCCGGCGCCGCTCACATTTACGACAAGTCGCAACGGATCGTGGCGATGGTCGGCGAATTTCGGGTCAGACTTCCAGCCGAATACGTTCAGGCCGGGCACTGCATGGATGTCGGCGGCCAATTTACGGGCATCGTCGACTGCTTTTGCAAACATCGTCTCACCCTTCCGCCAAAGCCAACGCCGCATAACATCGAGCGACGCGAGCAGCAGATTACTAGGGCTGGTAGTTTGGAGGAAGTTTAACGCGTGCTGAACGTGCTCGGCCTCGACGAGCGATTTGCGTCCCACATGGAGCTGGGCCGAACCGACGAGCGACCCGAGCGTTTTGTGGCAGCTTTGCACGACGAGGTCGCCACCTGCTGCGAGGGCCGGTTGGGGCGGGTTGCAGCCAGGTTCTAAGCCGCCAGCTACAGTCGGTGGCAAAAAGCGGAAGTGGCCGCCGTGTGCTTCGTCGACAATGAGCGGCAAACCGCGTGCATGGCAGACATCGGCCACGTCGTCCAGTTTGCGCGCAATGCCGTAGTAGCTGGGGCGCGTCAGTAGGACGGCTGCCGGTCGCGGCTTGGAGTCGAGAATGGCCGCCAAGGCCGTCGGCGTGACACCAAGTGCACCACACTCCGGCAAGACATCGTGCGGTACAAATATCGGCAGCGCACCGGAGAGGACCAGAGCAGCCACCACGGAACGGTGTACGTTGCGCGGCATTGCGACAGTTTCTCCCGGCGCAACGGAAGCGAGCATTGCCGCGGCAACGCCGAGGGTTGAACCGGCGGTAAGGAAGAACGTCGCCCCGGCGCCAAACAAATCGGCGGCCAACTGCTGTGCATCGCGCACGCAGCCGGTTGGATGGAATGTGTTGTCAGTGGCCGTCATCGACGGCAGGTCGAGCACGAGGCCGCGCCCGCCGACTAGCTCGGCGAGTTCAGGTGCTACGAATCGCCCACTTTTATGACCGGGCGTATGAAAGCCATACATACCCGAGTCCGCGTACTTAACGAGCGTCTCGAAGATTGGAGCTCGCTCATGATCAACGCGACCGGTCACTTACCACCAACCTCTACGAGGACTTCCGCATCGCCGTTGGCAATTTCATCGATGGCGGGCAGAATCGGGGCCGCGGCCTTCGATCGGCGGCCTTTACCGTTGCCGTTCGATGGAACTCCCGTCGCGTGGCCGTTCGCAGTATGGCCATTCGACGTGTCATTGGTTGCCGCGTGGGCGGCCACGTGCTCGATCCGCAGCGGCTGCATTGGTCGGGCCAAGGTGGCCGGGGCGACGCCCGCTTTCATGGCCGATAGGATGCCGGCGGCCTCATAGTAGTTGGCCGCGTATTGCAGTTGGCCGGGGCGGAACGGCAGGGACTTCAGGTCGTTGCGCATGAGGTTCGAGTTATTCCGCACGGCGACGACGGGGATGCCCTGCTCCACTGCGGCCAGTGTCGGTAGACCGACACAGCCATCGGGGATCACGAGGGCTGAGATGTCCTCGGCAGTGAGCACGGACGGGTCATACACGCCGGAGGGGCCGACAAGCACCTGCGGAGCCCGATTGAGTCCCTTAAGGACGCAGAACAGGTAGGTCGTGGAAATCACCTCGGCGGCCTTACGCGGCTCGACGACGCCCCAGCGCTCGGTCCGCAGTGCTTCGCTACTCATGGTTGGCGCGTGGGCCGAGGGAACGTCGAGCACGGTGGAGATCAGGTGCGTGAGAATCGCCTCGACGCCGCCCCAGGGATTCGGGCCGCCTTCGCCAAAGTAGGATCGGTGCAGCTCGACTGTATCGATATGCGGCGTGATGCGTGTTGCCAAGGCGACCGCATCGTACGTGCCGCGCTTTTCGCGGAGCAAGTCGAGTAAGTGGCCCAGGCGCTCGATGCGACCGGTGACGCGTCCGGAATCCGACACGCCCGTTTGCATGAAGAGCTCCTGTTCCAAAACCACGACTTCGCTGATGTCCATGCCCAGCGTGGCCCGCGCGCCTTCGGCGCAGTTGATCGTCTGATCGACGACGTTAGGCGCGTCGGTGCGGTTCTCGGTCACCAGGAGGACACGGTTCTGACGAACCTTGCGCAAGCCGACAGTGCCCATCAACAGCCGGCAAATGAGGCTGCCTTCGACGTACAGGCAGTTCTCGGTTTGCTCGTTCACGTCCGAGGCGTTCACGACGTTCGGATGCAGCACGAGCTGGTCGCACACCGAGGCCAGCAGCCGGGCGGCCGGCGTGGCGTCGCCGGCGTGGCCGCCGACGGCGCAATCGACGCCCGTGGGAATCAGCATCACAGCGTTGAACGCATTGGTGCGTGGCAGGCGCCGCTGGCGGTAATCGAACACGCAGGCTTCGGAGTCGTCCGAATTGTAGATTTTTGGCTCGACGGCCTCGATCTCGCACTGATGGCCGGCGCGGGTCTTGCCCGTCACCGCGACGCGGAGCGGCGTCACGTCCGACCCGAACGCCGAATCGGTCGCATCCTTCAGCGTGGCGAGCGGCGAACGGCCATTGAACAAGTGACGAACGGTGATTTGTTGTGAGGCAACCTTCATCCTATGCACAGCTCCTAAAAGTAAATGGTTCCGTGTGTATGGAGCGTCGTCGCTGAAAACGATCGGCTGGAAGGACTTCCTTGATTACTGGCTCTGCCAGTGTTGATCTAGGCCTTGACCACCACCGGTTCCGCCTGTGGCAATCAGAATCGAATCAGCTTTGACCAAAGAGCGAACGAGACTGGCCGCAGTAGGCGGCCACGGGTCGGAAGAGCCGTCACGAACAAAATGACGGTCTCTGTGGAGAGAAACTCAACGGCGGATATGGTCGCGCCAGCTCGACAAGCACGGCGCGATGGGAATATGAAGGACTTCCCAGGTGAGCAACGGACGGCGACACGGCCGGCTCGACCGCAAGCGTCGCCGCAATTTCAACATCCCGATTGTTAAGGCGAAATTCACGTTCGTTGCCTTGGGCAGGTCAGGATGGGCCTGAGATGGTCGCCTGAATAAAGTGGCCGGAATCGAGCCCGGCATATCAAACAAACAATCGGCGCAACGGCCTTGATAACTTCGAGAATACTTCGCGCTGGCAAATTCTACAATGAGCCGCCAGTGAGTAAATACCATTTCTGCCGAAGAAGTTAAAATTTGTGCGCCAGAAATAATTTGGTGAGGCTGCTTGATGCCGGTCGCCGGATGGTGGATGCTCATGCAGGCTGCCGGGCACGTTTCTCCGTTGTCAGTTGTCGGTGGTCCGTTGCTAGTGGACGGTGGCTTACGTTGCAACTGACACCGGGCAACGAACAACGAACCGTTTTGCCGGCGCTGCCCACCCTACTGAACGAACATCCAATCATGAAATTACTCCGCTTTGGACCGCCCGGGCTGGAACAACCCGGCCTACTCGATGCTACCGGTCAAATCCGCAGCCTGGTCGACGTCATCGACGATGTCGGGCGCGAAAGCCTGTCGGCGGCCTCGCTGGATAAGCTACGCCAGCTCGACGAGCGGTCGCTGCCAGCAGTCGAGCGGCCGATTCGCATCGGCCCGTGCGTTGCTCGCGTCGGGAAGTTCATGTGCATCGGACTGAACTACGCCGACCACGCGGCCGAAACGGGGGCTAAACTGCCAGCAGAGCCTGTCCTCTTCCTCAAAGCCACGAGTGCGATTTGCGGACCCAACGACGATCTCCAGATTCCCCGCGGCTCGACGAAGACCGATTGGGAGGTTGAGTTGGGCGTCGTCATCGGCGATAAGGCGAAATACGTGGGCGAGGAAAACGCGCTGGATTACGTCGCTGGTTACTGCACCGTTCACGACGTGTCGGAACGCGAATTCCAGATCGAACGGGCCGGCCAGTGGACCAAGGGAAAAAGCTGCGACACGTTTGGGCCGATTGGGCCGTTCCTGGTAACCAAGGATGAAGTTCCCGACCCGCAAAACCTGCGGCTCTGGCTCGAAGTCGACGGCGAGATTCGCCAGGACGGAAATACGCGCACCATGGTGTTCGGCGTCAAAAAGCTCGTCAGTTACCTTAGCCAGTTCATGACGCTCTATCCGGGCGACATCATCTCGACCGGCACGCCGCCCGGCGTCGGCATGGGCCGCAAGCCCCCGGTGTATCTTCGGCCGGGTCAGACGGTGCGCCTTGCGGTTGAGGGGTTGGGGGAGCAGCAGCAGAAGACAGTGGCCGGATGAACGTCGCTTGGGCAAAGCAAGTGCCGACTGAACAGGCTCGGCGGGAGCCTCGCCCTCCCGTAAGCCATCACACAGATTGCTACCGGATGATGCGATCGTTCAGCGGCGTGACGCGGGCGGCTGTTACGGTGGCGCGTTGGAACTCGGGAATGTAGCCGCGGTTGCCGACGATGCCGATGCGGTGGCCGAGGTACGGTTGCAGGTTGAGGTCCGGTGTTGGTGTGACAAAGGAAACGACCTGGCCGCGATCGTCGACGAGCGCGAACTGTGGAGCGCCTGGTCGCCGTGACACGACGGGCCGCAGGATGCCGACGGCGTCGTAAGGGCGGCCGTTAGCGGCTGTGGCAACCGTGCCTGGCAAAGGCGTGATCGGTGGTTGTCCCGCTTGTGCGACCAGGCTGGGCGTTTGATTGTATTGGCGGCCGATCGCGGCGAACTGATTGATCTTGTCTTGCGTTACGCGAACGGCGTCGCGCTCGGCTGGAGTTTTTGCACGGGCCATGAGTTGCGCTGCGTCGCGCTCCAGGCGCTCCGTGTTCCAAAGGCTTGGGGGAGCGGCGGCCATGCGCGACAGTCGAAGTTCGATGGCGGTCAGGTCGTGTGATAGATCGGCTGATTCGGGGTTAGGGGCTGGGGATTGGTGGCTGGGGGCTGGGGGTTGGGGAACGGCCGTCGGCTGGCCATTGTCGGGGTTTTCAATTCTTGTAACAGCCGATGGGCCGGGGTTCGCGGTGTTAGATTCGGCCTGGCGGCCGACGCTAACTGCCGTCTCCGCGTTAGGCGGGACGTTTGTCCTATCGTTTGGAATCGGGCCGATTTTTTCAACAAGCGACGCCTGGATCCAACGAAATTCTCCGGCGGGCGGCGCGATCTTATACCATTTTTCACCGTTGATGGTGTCTTCGCCGACGACTTCAACGGCTTCGCCTTTCTTCAAACGCACTTGGACCGCGTTGTGTCGGTTGTTAATTCGGCTGCCGATGCGGGACGCAACGCCGTCCTTGACGATTTCTGCCAGTCCGCCGTCTTTGAGAATCAGATCGCGCTCGGCGATCCAACTGAAGCTGTTTACCGGCGGCCGAATCGCGAGCCATCCGCCGGGCTTTTCGCGGTAGACATCGACGGTATCGCCTTGGGCCAACGAATCGGTGGGGTAGAATTTTTGTCCCGGGCCGCTGAGGACTGGTGCGCCCGCGGTCACGACCCGCGCTTGGTACGGGAGCGAATCGGCTGCCACAGGTTCGGCATGTGCAAACGCCAACAGCGCACAGATAAGTGCGATGTAGATTGAATGTTCTTCAATTAAAAGTGGTTGGCGCATCTGCTTCGTCGTCACTCGACCGGCGGGCCGCGTGTCGCCAAGTAGCGAAAATCCGGCGGCTTGTAGAGAATTTCCGCCCTACGTACAAGCTCATTCGAGGGAACGGGTGCTTGCTGGTTCGCTTTCCGGATGGCGGTTACGATGAAAGAAGCATGCTAGCGGAAGAATTTAGGTGTGGGGTGTCAGTTAGCCCTGAGCGGGGCAAGCCCCGCCGCTAACTGACACTTCATCGCATTATCAGCGGCTTGCGTCAAACGTTCTGATGCAATTTACCCACCTTGGACCGTATGAAATCGAGAAACCGCTCGGCAAGGGCGGCATGGGGTCGGTCTATGTCGCGGTCGACACGCAAACGGGTCAGCGAGTGGCGATCAAAGCACTGACACCACAACTCGCCGTTGCCGAGGGGTTTCGCGAACGGTTTGAGGCCGAGATCGAATCGCTCAAGACGTTGCGGCACGACGGAATCGTTCGCTTGTTTGGCTACGGCGAACAGGACGGCGTGCTCTTCTATTCGATGGAGCTTGTCGACGGCGTGAGCTTGGAGGACGAGCTAAGGGCCGGCCGCCGTTTCTCGTGGCGCGAAGTATCCAATATCGCCATTCAGCTTTCGCTGGCGTTGAAGCACGCGCACGATCACGGCGTCATCCATCGCGACATCAAACCGGCCAATATCCTGCTGTACAACGAACCTGTTGCTGGTTTCTCTGCTCCGGCCAACTCGGTTGCAGCGGGCCTCTCAGAGGCCGGCTCCAGCGAAAAGGTGAAACTCGCAGATTTCGGGATCGCGCGGCTCTTCGGCACGACATCGCTCACGACAGCCGGCGGTGTGCTGGGAACGGCCGATTATATGTCGCCTGAACAAGCCGATGGCCGACCAGTGACCGCCCGATGCGACCAGTACAGCCTGGGCGGTGTGATGTACGCGCTGCTGGCCGGTCGTCCGCCGTTTCGCGCGAAGAATCTGCCGCAGATGCTACAAC
>DASZZA010000702.1:0-2476 GCA_035545135.1 Lacipirellulaceae bacterium
TCCGTTTCCGTTAGCTCAATCGCCGCATCGATCTCCCGCTGCTGACGCGGGTATTCGATTTGCCAATAATCGCGAAGCGCGGCCTTGGCCTGCGCCAAATCGTACCGGGCGGCAATGCGCGCCTGCAACGATGTCTCATCCTGAGCACTGGCATACGGTGCGCACCAAGTCGCAGCAACGAGCAAACAACAGATAGCGGGGGAGAATCGCATCCGGGGCCTCCAGTGGCAGATGAGCAAGGCTGATGAGGGGCAAACCGCAGGGAGCCTGATCGGTCTGGAATTTCAGCCTAATTACGCCACCCACCGGAGGCAATTTTCTGTTGCCATAATGTCGCCCATTGAAAACGTGGGGCGCACCGCGAACCAGAACCGCCGCACATCCGTCATATCCGACACCAGAACGCCGCCCCTCATGGTTTCGAACCTGGAGGCAACCCCCATGGCAGGGCCCCAAGAGATACTTACCGAACGCCTGCGGCTGCGTCCGCCAACTGAGACCGATGCGGAGCGCATCTTCGCGCGCTACGGGCAGGACGAAATAGTGTGCCGCTATATGAGCTGGACGCCGCATCGGTCGATCGACGACACTCGTGCCTTTCTGCGACGAATCGTCGACGACAACGCGGTCGGCCGCTCGATGGGATTTTTGATCTTCTCGCGTCAAACCAGCGAACTGCTTGGCTCGGTCGGCGGCTCGATCGACAAGCATCGCATGCAATTTGGCTACTGCCTGGCCCGCGATTCGTGGGGCCACGGCTTCGCGACCGAAGCCGCCCGCGCCTTTATCGCCGCGGCCTGGGAGATCCCAACTCTGTTGCGAATTCAGGCCTTCTGCGACGTCGAGAACCAAGCCTCGGCGCACGTGCTAGAAAAGCTGGGACTCGTCCGCGAAGGGATACTCCGGCGCTACCTGGTGCTTCCCAATCTGGGCGAGGCGCCGCGCGACGTTTACTGCTTCGCAAAGGTTCGCGAATCGCCACTGTCCGCCCAGCGAAAACTGGCCAACAGCATCCAACCGCTTGCGGTTTAGCTGCTGGGTTTCGCTGAAACGACCACTTGAAAGCACACGACGTCAACGCGGCCGCCGCGGCATGCGATGCGGCTCCTCGTGGCCATTACAATTGACGGCCGCATCGTGGCGTGCCAGCGCCGGCGCTTCATTGAAATCGACCAGGTCGTGGATGTTTCCCGCGATCGGCGCCGCGTCATACGCGCCATCCGCCGGATGGATTTGCATTGGCACGCCGTATGTCGGAAACAACATCGTCGACTCGATATGGGCTCCCACGTTACTGCCCGGTACCGCCGCCAACCGATACCGCGACAAGATTTGACGCAGTGCAATGCGGATGACGGCCGTCGCCAACGGCGCGCCGATGCACAACCGCGGCCCCGCTCCAAACGGATGATACGCATAGGGGCTCGGACGCAGAGAGTGCCAGCGCTCGGGAATGAACTTCTCAGGTTCTGGATACAAGTCGGCCAGGTGATGCGTGACGATCGGCGTAAAAACAATGCCCGTTCCCCGCGGCAAATGCAGCGGGCCAAGTTGGACTGCCACTGTATTGATCCGTTGCGAGTACGCCGACGCCGGCAGTAGCCGCATGCTCTCCTTGATGACGCAGTCCAGAAGCGAAAGGTCATCGCCCTTGGGCAAGGAACCAAGCGATTTCGGATTTCGGCTTTCGGTTTGCGGATTTCCATCTGATTTGAATCCGCCATCCGTGGTCCGCAATCTGCATTCGCCCCCAATCTCTTTCCACAACCGCCGCATGACCGACGGATGCTGAGCCAAGAGTAGCAGCGTCCACGTGAGCGAGTGGGCCGTCGTCATGTGCGCCGCGCCGAACAGCACGGCCGCCTGACCAACAAGCTCCTCATCGCTGAGACCACCCTCCTCATCGTGCGTTCGCACCAGGATCGAAAGCACGTCATTGCCCGGTGCGCCGCCTTCTCGTCGTCGGCGAATCATGCCAAGGACTTCCGCTTCCAGTTCCTCGGCGTAGCCCAATAGTTCCTCGTAACCTTCGGAGAACCGATCGTTGGGCACCAGCGCGCCGACGCCGACTTCGTGATTCAATGAAACCCAGCGCGCGATCATGTCGCCCAGCCGGTATGCCGCTTCCGGGTCATCCATCCCAAACAAAATCGTGCTGGTGACTCGCAGCATGTATTGCCGCATTTCTTCGGCAATGTCTCGCACCTGGCCGTGCTTCCAGCCGTCGAGCAGTTCGTTGGTCAACCTCGCGATCGTGCTGCCGTACTGGCTGATCGAACGCAGGCTAAATGGTTCCTTCACGATGCGGCGATTGCGGCGATGCTGTTCGCCGTTCATCGCCAACAGGCCACACGTGCACCGCCGCTGAGCCGACCGTCTCGGGCCACGAATCGTGAAAAACCGCGCGTGGAACCGCTCCGTATCCGACAGGACCTGCTGGTTATATTCCGGGCTGAAAAGTAGAACCACTCGCTGA
>DASZZA010000703.1:0-2197 GCA_035545135.1 Lacipirellulaceae bacterium
GGCGTCCACCATAGCGCGGTCGAAGTCGCCCTTTTGCGAATAGGCGGCGGCGCGGTTGCCATAGGCCAGCGCGAACTTCGGATCGAGGCGGATCGCCGCATCGAATTGCGCGATGGCACGAGCGGGGTCCTCCCTGTCGAGCCAGATATTGCCGCGGTCGTTATAGGCGACGGCGAGCGAGGGATCGAGCCGGATCGCCGCGTCGTAATCGGCCATGGCATGGTCGTCATCGCCTTTGTCGAGATAGGCGTTGCCGCGGTTCTCATAAGCAACGGCGCGGTCATGGGCGCTCGCTTGCCCATTCTCGATCAACGCCGTGCAGGCCTTGATCTGCTGATTCCAGTCCACTCCCGGCTTTCCCGTGCAATCCTGGGGCTGCGGCGCCGGTTGCGCCTTGGCGCTGGCGGCGAGCATCAATGTGATAACGAACGCCGCATTACAGAAAGGCCGAAAGCGCATGGGTTCCCTCGATTCAGATGATCGAAGCCCACCCTACTATTGCAAGGGGCGGAATCATATCACTTCTTGCCCGCGTTCGCCGCGAGTTCGGTTCATCGCCATCGCAAACTACCCGAACCAGCCATTCACGCTACGCAACAGCATCCTAGTGATCCGCCAACATCCGCGATAACCGACATCAGTACCGCATCTTCAAATATTTCGTGATGGTCAATCTTGGCATGTACGGTGGCGAACGCACGGCGTGCACCAAATCCAGTACATCGACTATGTCGCCACCGACCAAAACTGCCGGAGCTCGACCACCACAAGAACCGTCATCATCTAAGTAGTCCCCTCAATCGTCCTGATCGACGCATCATCAACTGATGCCACCTCAACGGAGGATGCCACGACCACCGACGCGACCTCAACTTCCTCGTAATTGAAAATTCTCAGCGCGTGTCCAGCGTCCGCGCTACCCGGAATCCAACATCGCGGCCTCGACCATCGGGAGTGCCAAAAAATCGGAAGGTGACACGCAGGTCGGCTGGAGCCATGTCCCAGGAACCACCCCGAGAGGTGCGTTGCTTGCAATCGCCGGTCGTCCACGACGAGCCATCCGTCGGCGCACCGTCGTAATTTGGATGGAAGCAGTCCTCGGTCCACTCGTTGAGGTTGCCAATCATATCATACAGACCGAATTTGTTCGGCGGAAATGAACCGACCGCCGCCGGCTGTTGATCATCCCAGCCGCTACCGCAGCCGTCGCAATTGGCCATTGCCTCGCCATCAAGCTTGATGTCATCACCCCACGGATAGACTGTCGTGGTTCCAGCGCGTGCAGCATACTCATATTCGGCTTCGGACAGA
Source organism: Lacipirellulaceae bacterium (assembly GCA_035545135.1). Classification (GTDB taxonomy): domain Bacteria; phylum Planctomycetota; class Planctomycetia; order Pirellulales; family Lacipirellulaceae; genus JABDGM01. The sequence continues at coordinate 1,312 of DASZZA010000703.1, forward strand.
AGCCGATAGCTCTTCCCAGTCAACGCGGAAAGCCATGCCACGTACTGTTGGGCGTTGTTCCAACTAACGCTTATCACCGGCATCCGCCCGCGGCCCCAACCCTCGTCATTCGGTTCGTACCCGTCGCAACCGCCACCAGCGACACAAGCGTCCCAATCGGCGAAGGTCAGGAGGTATTTCGAGACAGCAAAAGCCTTCGAGAACGTAATCGTATGCCGTGGCCGTTCTGCTTTGGTGGGGCCGCCCATCGTGAACGACCCCTTCGGGATTACGACCATCTCCGGACAGTCCTTCGCGCATTCCTTGAATGAGTCACTTGGCTTAAGTGCCAGCTCCCTCGCGGCGCTCAGCACATAGGGCCAGACCTGCGCAGCCGCATAGGGACGGCTCACTGTCCACCAGCGCCATTGGTCGGCGATGTAAGCCTGATTCATCCACCCGACGAGACCAAGGATAATGCCAATCAATAGGGTGAACGTCGATGCTAGCACTACGCGCCACACCCGTTGCGCCGAACGTGCAGCTTTGCGGCTTGCGGCGACAAACGCCTGAATCTTCTGAGTAGGGTCCGGCGCACCAAACGGTCGAGAGCCAATCCAGAACTCGGCAACTTCCAGCATCGGCGAGTGCAACAATAATCCCCGCGGGCACCCAGCCGCCGACCAGCGCCGCTCGGCTTCGCCGTATTCGGTATGCTGTCTTACCCAGCCGATATCAGTACGGAGCGCCTCCGTGAGGCGGTCCACACTTTGTTCAAAATGCCCCGCATCATCGAAGAAGATGAAATTTAATTGCCTGAGTTCGTCCGGTACGGTCGCATCTTCCACGCGGCGGCAAACGATCGGCGCGAAGCGTTTGTTCAGGGACGCTGCGTGGGCAACCTCCC
>DASZZA010000704.1:0-7427 GCA_035545135.1 Lacipirellulaceae bacterium
CGGCAGCGAAGAATTCGCCGAGCGGTATGCCCGCTCGTGCATGGCGCAGGCGTAGTGATTTTTTGAGGTCCTTCGATGCTGGAAACTCGCTATAAGGAGATGCCATTACCGCAGGAGCTGAAAGACCTCCTGGGATCGTGCAAGTCGTTCTTGGTGCCACGCGACCGTTCGTCGATTCTGAGATTGGCGTTGGGTGGCGAGAACCGATCAGTATTTGAAGTCGCGTACGACGTGCCACGGCGGGGTCGCGTCGTCGAGGCGACGGTGACGCGTTGCAAGAACGGTCTGTGTGTCAACTATGCGGACCCGCACATGCGGCGGCGCGATCCGAATTGCATGGTTATTGCTGACGATCAGCCGTCCGACAAAGAACGGTTCGAGGATCGATTCGGTCAGCCGTTCCGAGCGCTTCGGCAAGAAACCTTCGATTGGCTGAAGGAGAACGATCTGATTGTACTGCCGCTGTATACGGGGGGTAAGGAGCTTGGCTACCCGACATTGCTCGTCGCTCCGCGGAACGCGGCGTTCTTCGTCGGTGCGCTTGCCGATTTGCAGGAAATGCTCAGCGGCCAGGAAGTGCCGTTGGGCTTTCGTCCGCAGGCGATCATTTATTTAGCACCGCCATTTCGGCACACGCGTTTCGACGGTCGGCAGATCGTCGTTCACCACCGTCTGCCCGAATTGCATGAGATCTTCGCCTACAATCTGTATCCGGGCCCCAGCGCGAAGAAAGGGATTTACGGCGTTCTGATCCATCAGGGCGAGCAGGAAGGTTGGATCACGGCGCACGCCTCGACGGTGCAGGTTGTTACGCCGTACGACAACGTCGTGACGATCCTTCACGAAGGCGCAAGCGGCGGCGGCAAGAGCGAAATGCTAGAGCCGGTCCATCGCGAACCCGACGGGCAGTTGCTCCTGGGACGCAATGTGGTCACCAACGAAAAGCGTCGCCTCACGCTTCCGCGCGCGTGCGAGCTGCGTCCGGTGACCGACGACATGGCATTGTGCCATCCTTCGCTGCCGCGCATGCCGGATAAGCTTTCGGTTATCGATGCAGAAAACGCATGGTTCTTGCGGTTCAATCATATCAAGCATTACGGAACCGATCCGTATTGGGAATCGATCTGCTGCCACCCACCCGAGCCGCTCATCATGCTCAACATGGATGGTAAGCCAGATGCCACTTGCCTGATTTGGGAACACATCGAGGATGAGCCAGGTCACCCATGCCCGAATCCGCGCGTGGTGATGCCGCGGCGCGTGGTGCCGGAAGTTGTGAACGAGCCGGTGTCGGTAGATATCCGCAGCTTTGGTATTCGGGCGCCGGTTTGCACGCGTAAGCAGCCGAGCTACGGGATCATTGGCTTGTTTCATGTGTTGTCGCCCGCGCTCGCTTGGCTCTGGCGATTGGTGGCGCCTCGCGGGTACAACAATCCCAGCATCAGCGAATCGATTGGCATGAGCAGCGAAGGTGTGGGTTCGTTCTGGCCGTTTGCGACAGGAAGAAAGGTGACCCAAGCGAACTTGCTTTTGCGACAAATTCTCGACACTCCGCGAACCCGCTTCGTGCTGGTGCCTAATCAGCACATTGGTGCGTGGTCGGTGGGATTTATGCCGCAGTGGCTGATGCGAGATTACCTGGCACGGCGCGGCAGTTCTCGATTTCGCTCCGAGCAGATCGTGCCCGCACGGTGTCCGTTGCTGGGCCATGCGATAAAAACCATGCAAATCGAAGGTACGACCGTTCCGCATTGGTTTTTGGAGGTCGATTCACAACCCGAAGTGGGCGAGGACGGTTACGACATGGGTGCCGAAATCTTGTACAGTTTCTTCCGCAACCAATTGACCGAATTTCTCGAAGACGACTTGGATTGCTTGGGGCGCCGCATTATCGAATGCTGTATGGACAAGGGGACAGCGGCCGACTACGAGGCCCTCACCATGGTTAACAGTTGATATGGATCGGTGGGCAATTTGGGAGAGCCGCGGGCGCTGAAGACATTTAGTACGACGACGAATCGCAATTTGGCGGCGCGGTTTGAGAAGTGACGACTGCTATTGATGTCGCCCCTCGGCGCGGTTGGGCAGTCTTACTCGCAAGGCACAATTTTCTGACAGGCCGTCCGGCATTTTTCGACGGTTAGCGACATGCCCACACGAGCCTTACATGCGACGGCCCCCACCCAACACCAGGAGCTTTTGGACTGGGTGGGCCAGATGGCTGCGTTGTGTAAGCCGGACCGGGTGTATTGGTGCAATGGGTCGCAGGCCGAATATGACCTGTTATGTGACGAAATGGTCGACAGCGGCACGTTTATTCGGCTGAACCCGAAGTTGCGGCCAGGGTGCTTTTTGGCGAGGAGCCATCCTAGGGACGTGGCGCGCGTGGAGGATCGCACGTTCATGTGCTCGCAATACAAAGACGATGCGGGCCCCACGAATAACTGGATGGATCCGGACGAGATGAAGGCGATCCTGCGACCGAAGTTCGACGGCGCGATGTGCGGGCGCACGCTGTACGTGATCCCGTTCAGCATGGGGCCGATCGGCTCGGACATCGCGCACATCGGAGTGCAGCTTACGGATTCGCCGTACGTGGTGGTGAGTATGCGGATCATGACCCGCATGGGCGACGCCGTGCTCAAGGCGTTGGGCGCCCGTGGGCCGTTCATCCCGTGTTTGCATTCAGTGGGTATGCCGCTCAAGCCAGGCCAGGATGACGTGCCGTGGCCATGCAGCCCGGATCACAAGGACAAATTCATCGTGCACTTTCCGGAAGAACGGCTGGTTTGGAGCTATGGCTCGGGCTACGGCGGCAATGCGTTGTTGGGCAAAAAGTGCCTGGCGCTGCGGATCGCGTCGGTAATGGCTCGGGATGAAGGATGGCTTGCCGAGCACATGCTCATTAGCGGCATTAAGAGCCCGGATGGCGAAAAGACATATTTTGCGGCAGCGTTTCCCAGCGCATGCGGCAAAACAAATTTCGCGATGATGGTGCCGCCGAAAGTGTTTCGCGATGAAGGCTGGGAAATCACAACGATTGGCGACGACATTGCTTGGATCAAGCCGGCCGAGGATGGCAAGCTGTACGCTATCAACCCGGAGGCCGGTTGCTTCGGAGTGGCGCCCGGCACGAACGCGGCGACAAACCCGAATGCCGTGGCAATGATTCGCAAGAACACGATTTTTACAAACGTTGCACTTACGGACGATGGCGACGTGTGGTGGGAAGGTATGGGGGGCGATCCACCGGCGCATGCGATTGATTGGCAGGGGAACGACTGGACGCCGGCCAGCAACAACAAGGCAGCACATCCGAACAGCCGCTTTACCGCACCACTTTCGCAGTGCCCGTCGGTTGATCCCGCGTACGATCAGCCGCAAGGAGTGCCGGTCTCGGCGTTTATCTTCGGTGGACGGCGGAGCAAGGGCGTGCCGCTTGTGTCGCAGGCCTTCAACTGGGCATTCGGCGTTTATTCGGCGGCTACCATGGGTTCCGAAATGACGGCCGCCGCGTTCGGTCAGCTTGGGCAGGTGCGCCGCGATCCCTTCGCCATGCTGCCGTTCTGCGGTTATCACATGGGCGATTACTTCAATCATTGGCTCAACATCGCCCGGAAGGTTGAGCACTTACCGCCGATCTTCAACGTGAATTGGTTCCGCCGAGATGCAGACGGCAATTATCTTTGGCCCGGCTTCGGCGAGAACGTGCGAGTGTTGAAGTGGATCAACGAGCGTGTGCAGGCCCGGGCGTCGGCAAAGGAAGACGCACTGGCGTGGATGCCGCGCTATGAAGACATCGACTGGCGTGGCCTCGATTATTCGCGCGAACAGTTCGCCGCTTTGATGGATATTGGACGCGATGAGCGAGTGCAGGAATTCGGATCGCACGATGAGCTATTCTTCAAGCTCTATAGCCGATTGCCGCGTGAGCTTCCCGCCATACGCGATACGATGATCGCGAGCTTGTGGCGAATGCCAAGCGAGAGCAAGTAACGATCGGGAAATTTCCATCGCAGACCCTGAATGAGGTCGCCTTGGCAAAACTATTCACGCGAATGTGCGCCCGTAGAAACTTGCGGGTGAGGGGGTGTCGGGTCAGCCTTCCCACGGTCGTTCTTCTGGATATCCGTCTTGGGCGATTTCGCGTCGGGCGACCTATCGTCCGCGGGCGGCAACTCGCCCTCGTTAGTTGCGCGTGTTGTATCTGCCACGCCTTTTTGTTTTGCGGGCGGCGGCAATGGCTTATTCTTCGCCGCGGTATTTTTGGTGGACTTCGGACTCTCTGGCTTCTTCGGTCGCGGGCCCGTGTCGACCAGCAGGTAGCCGGACCAGAAGAAGGGGTGGTCGGCCGTGGGAAGATCGCCGCTGTCGTCGGAGTGCTTAAGACGCGGTTCGTGATTCTGATCGATTGGGTTTTCGCGCGCCAGCAGGCAGGCGCGTTGCCAGGCTTCTTCGGCCGTCTTATCGACCGATTCTTTGGCAAATTCGCGGACCAAATCGAAATTCGTGCGTCCGCCCGTGCGCCAGCGGCTGAGTAGCACAGTTCGCGCACCGCAAGCCATGATATCGCACAACGATTGAAATACCTCGTCTCCCGCGGCGAGACCTTTGTGGGCGATGTTCGAACGAGTGCTTTCGCGGCGCGGAGACTTGAGACCTCGTTGCGCCTCCGTCTTAAAGCCCGTAATCACAACTCGCTCGGCGCCGCCATATGGGAGCGCGATCCAGGCGTTCAGCTTATCTTTGGCGGTACTTCGCGAACGAGGAAGAATCGTGGAGGGATTGCCAATTGTATTACCCGATATGTCGTCCAGCACGATGAGCGTATCGAGCAGCGGCGAGACCAGTCGCGCCGGCTGCGGTAAAGGTTGGGGCAATACCAGCGGACCGCTGACGACTTCGCGCAAATCCTGCAACAGTTTGAGGCGATCGGGTTCCTCACCGGCAAATCTCAGATCGCCGGGCAAAATGCCCGTGTGTTGGACGCGCCGCAGGGGCCTCGGATTGCAAACGGCCAACGCAGCGGTCGGGCCATAGCGAATCGGAAAGCAATCGGCGAGTACCTTATCGCCTTTGCCACCACCGGGAATCAACGCTTCGAAGGGAATATACCAAAGTAAATTGTCGGGCACGATCACTAAGCTTTTTGTTTTGCTGATTTCCAGGCGCGAGTTGTCGAAAATGGCAGCAAACGCTTGCTTGGCAGCCTGATGCCATGTATCGCTTTTTAATTCCGGGGCGGTGAGCTCACGATTTGCGCTGTAGTTGCCCAGCGCCCGAAGGAACGCCCCGAGGCCGGCGCGCAAGCGCCGCGGATCTGGGAGCTGCCAAACATTGATATCCGACTTCGTGGCTACGATGCCATACAGTTTCTCGCCGACCGTGTGAAACTCAACCAATGCTTCCCCATCGTCCAATGTCTTTTGCAACTCGGGCGTTGTCATCAGCGGCGGAAACGCGGTCGGAGAAGGAATTCGTCGGACGGCTAGCTGGGCGAGGATGTGCTGCTTCTGAGCTGCATTACGGTCCCATTGGTCGTAAAGAGCGGCGAGCGGCTTGGAGTCGGCACCGTTGGTCGCAAGCAAAGGTCCTGCGCGTAACTGGTCACAAATTTGCTGGGCAGCCTGGGCCAACGTCTGGTACTCGGGGAAGGCTGCCAGTAATTGCTGGCGTTGTAGCAGTTCATCGCGCGATAAATCGGCTTGGGGCGATTCGAGTACTGCGCGGAGCTCGAGCAACCGCGCGCCAAACGGCTGCGCAGAAAGAAATCGTCGTCGTTTCGCCCGCTCGGCAACTTCCAACGCCAGAGTTGCATCTTTGCGTTCCAAAGCGGCGAGGAACCAGCGGTCAAAAGCCGCATCGTGCACGCTGGCGACAACTGCCATTGCGTCGAGCGGGCTGTGCATCCAATCGGCTGGCGACGGATCGGCCAACAGTGATTTGTAGAATTCGACTGCGATGCGTGCGGATGCGGCGCGGGCGTCGTACAGTGCATTCGTCCGTGCAATTTGAAAGTTGCGCAGCGAGACGCCGGCTTGGGCTGCCACCGCGCGCGTGAGTGCCTCGCCGCCGGGATCAAGGTGACCCTGCAGGATTTGAAGCATGGCTTGCAAGTACAGCAGATGGATGCCCGGCAGGCCGGTACGCATTTCGCCGATTCGTCGGCTCACATCCTCGATCAGGCTTGCCCCGGCTCCCAATCGGCCGAGAATCAGTACGCTTTCGGTCTGTGCCAGTCGAACATTCACCGCCACGTGCTGCAGCCGGTTTGCTTGGGCCCATGTCGCCACAGCATCAAGCGGTGGATATATGCCGGGCGCCCCGCTTGCCAGATGGTTAAGCCAGCCATTGAGAACGCTTTCGGTGAGGACATCCCAATCGTCGAAGTAGTAGGCGGAGTAACCCGCCTCGGCGAAAAGCCGCGCGGCGCTCCGCGTGTCGCCGCGGATTGCGGCGATATGGCCTTGTTCCATTAAGGCCACGCAAGTGAGGGGGTGATCGAACTGACCGGCGATTACAACGGACCTGCCGAGCAATCTGTCGGCTTCGTCGAGCTTTCCGACGCCCTCCTCCGCTAAACCGTGTAGCAAATCGATCCAGGTGCCCGACCAATGATTGGCCGGCGCCAAGTTTCCTGCGGAAAGTGCGGCGGAGAGCTGTTTCGAGATCGGGTCTTCGGCACCAACCGGACCAAGAATTTCATTCCGACGGCGGATCGCCAGCGCGGACATGCGGACAACCTCAACCACATTGACGCGCCACAACATGGGTGAGCGAAAGACGCCGCCTTGCTGAAGCGTCTTTTGAGCATCAAGATCGCCGACGAGCACCTGCTCGGTAGCCGGAAATTGACCGAGGACAAAAGTTCGCTGACTACGTCCCCAGGGTGGAACACGTCGAGCGCGATTCGGGTCAGGCCGAGGCTGTTGTTGGAAACGCACCTGGAGCAGCCAATTGGGATAGGCGAGCAAGACCTGGCAGGCCTGATCGAACTGCGCCAGCGCGTCGGCGTTGCGGCCCTCTTGATAGAGGACCTCACCCAACATGGCGTAGTAACAGATCGAGTCGACCCAACGTGCTTGTGGCGTGTGAACCCCGCGCCGCGTTTCTCGATCCAGTTCACGTGCGGCGGTGCGGTAATCTCCCGAGTAGACGGCTTGGACGGCGGCATAGTAGGACGCGTGCGGGATCTCTTCGCCTAGTTGGGCAAAAGCTGGTGATGCTGCCAGCAGCGCAAGCACGAGCGCGATCATCAGCTTGACTGCTGTCAGCTTCATGATGAGCCTGTTTCTCGCCGTTCCGCAGAAGTGCCGCGACGCGGCAACGTTGTCGCTGGCCCGCCCTCGAAATCGCAAATGCGCCAGTCGTCGGCGACCGGGCGCATACTTGCATTCTAGCAAAACGCCGTCATTGGTCAGGCAATT
>DASZZA010000705.1:0-5904 GCA_035545135.1 Lacipirellulaceae bacterium
ATGGATCTGTTGGTGCGACGCTGCCAGTAGAATCGGGCCCTGCCGGCATCGGAAGCTCGCCTGGCGCGGTACCAGGCAACCCGTCAGAACTGGCGGGAACTGTCAGAAGGGTAGGCTCGGCTGCGAATGCCGTCGGGCGCGCAACGCTGCCGAGGAAAAGTGCAAAGAGCAGCGCAATAAAACAACAACTGCGCAGCAACTCGACCAGCCTCCCGCAAGGAGCGCGATAGCGCGTTTCGCTCGAAGAGATAGATAGAAAAGCGGCCGGATTATTCAGATCATCAGCCCGACCGTCAATGCGAAACGCGGGCTAGCATGCGATACCCGTTTGCAGGATAACCGGCAAAAAGGGCGCCAGGAACCCAATCTGTCGTCTGTATTGCCTTCGCTGCACAACCACATGGGGTCCTGATACCTTTTGGTGAAAAACGGCCGATTATTGGCGTGCAACTTCGCCCTTCGGTGTACCATCAGCGCCGGCGGTGCTGGCAGCCACCGGTGCAACAACGGCATTTGCCGCGCCGGATGCATTGGCGGTCGTTGCCGGTGCGGAGGGCAGGATTGTTGCGTAGGCCGTCAGGACCGTGCGAAACTTATTGCCGAGGTCGGTCGCAATGTTGATTGCTTCCTTAACCGCGCCGGCGGACTTCTTGGCGTTGAAAATCACGTCGACGATATGGCGATCGCGCGCCTGGTTGTCCGTCTTGAATTGAAAGCACTGCTCGTCGTTGCAGTGGATGGAAACAATCTTGAACGGCTTCTTGCCGCGGACAATGATCTTCTTAGAAACTTGCTGTCCCTGAGCAACATCGCCCAACAGCAACGATTCGGGGGCAACCGAGATTTGCGGCACAACGCGGCCAGCCACGTAAATCGGAATTCTTGGATTTTCTTCGTCGTTGGTAACGAGTACTAACTGATCATTGAAATACCCGGCCGGAGCTGAGTTCTTGAGTCGGACGAGCAAATTGTAAGCGACGCGGCCCGAGTAGCGCTGCGTTTGGGTCAACTCGACTTCCAACGCGTCGCTGGCGCCCCGAACATCGACAATTTTCCAATCCGATCGACCGGCGTAGGTTACTTCAACTTTTTGCTCAGTGGTCGTGCCTTGGTCGACATCGTCGAACCTTACCGCGCCAGGCGTGAATACGATGTCGCCGCGAATGTTGCCGTCCACGCGAAGTTGCGTTTCGCCGTCAATCCAATTGCCGTTGTCGTTCCAACGAACCTCGACCGTGAGTGTTGCACCGTGTACCCCAGTGAAAGTCCGGGTATTAAACGTCGCGGTGACGTAGCCGACTTCGCCCGTCTTGAGCACTTTCTTCTCAATCGTGGGCGTTGTGCACCCACAACTCGAACTGACGCTTACCAGCTCGACATCCTGCTTGTATATGTTCTTGGCGGCGAAGCGAAAGGAGGTGTCGGCGCCGCGAGCCACTGTGCCGAAGTCGTGCTTCGTCGTGGAGAACATCTTCGTGACCCAAGCTTCGCCAAAACAAGAGCTTGCCGCGCTGGCGATCACGATGGCAGCGGCGAATGTGATACGCGTCCGCATGGAACCCAATCCCCCTAACGCCCCAAACACGTTCTGCTGACCCATCAAAATTGGCTAGTATACGCCCGCCTCGACGAGTCGGCGTAATAATACCCATCGGCTCAATTATAGACCCGAAATGCGACGAGGAGGCATTGCAAGTCGTAAACCGCACGGTTCGGATAAGCCGGCGTTTGGACATACACCACAAGCCGTTTGGCGGGTTTAACATCGCCGCAGAATCGATAGAATGTGACAGGTAGTCGCCAATTCCGACGCTCTGACCGGATATTGATTCGCCAATCCTGTCGGGCGATGATGCGCGTGTGCGGCCATTCAACATCAATTTTCCGCTCAATTGGTACAACCGATTTATTTGGTTCGAATCATGGCTACGACGTACGTCGGGATGCGGTGTCGCGGAAAGCGCCGACATTTGGTCGGGCGAAATCTTTCGATCCTTGTGGCTGCGGTCGTCATCAGCTGTGCAGGATGCGGTCAGGGTGGTGGAATCAACACCGGAGCTCAAGCCCAATCGCTGGGTACCAGTGCATCGGACGCTAGCGCCGCCTTGAACCCCTATCCTCGCCGAATCTCGGCACCGCCGCTAAAGGGGGCCGAGTGGGTGAATACGCCGGCACCGCTTTCCCTCGCCGATTTTCATGGCCGATTCGTGCTCCTCGATTTTTGGACTTTCTGTTGCATCAACTGTATGCACATCTTGCCCGAGCTGAAAAAGCTTGAGCATGCGTTTCCTAACGAATTAGTCGTGATTGGCATCCATTCGGCCAAGTTTTCCGGTGAGCGCGTTACCGACAATATCCGTGAAGCGGTTTTGCGTTATGAAATCGAGCACCCGGTTGTGAACGACGCCAAGATGATGATTTGGAACAGGTATGGCGCCCAAAGCTGGCCGACGCTTGTACTGATCGACCCACTCGGCGATGTCGTTTGGGCTGCCAGTGGTGAGCGAAGCTTCGAGGACATAAAGGCAGTGATCGATCGTGGATTGCCATACTACCGGTCGAAGGGACTGCTGAAGCCGGGACCAAGGCCGACGATTATCGGGGCCAACAAGCAGCCGGCCACGCCGCTCAAGTTCCCCGGCAAAGTTCTGGCCGACGAAGCGGGCCGACGATTATTCATCGCAGATAGCAATCACAACCGGATTATCATCGCGACTCTGGACGGTCAACTTCAGCAGGTCATCGGTTCAGGTGTGATAGGCCGCAACGACGGTGGCTTTGAAACGTGCTCATTCAATCACCCGCAGGGGATGGCGCTCGTAGACAGCACGCTCTATATCGCCGATACGGAGAACCACTTAATTCGCAAAGCTGATCTGACGTCGCGACGCGTGACCACCGTCGCCGGAACCGGCGAAAAGGGCAATGCGTGGTCTGAGCTGGGAATTGTCGGCGGAAATGCGTCTGACCAAAACGGCACAGGCGGTCGGCGTTCTCCGAAATCAACCTCACTTTCGAACCCATGGGCACTCTGGGCACACGGCAAGAACTTGTATATCGCGATGGCGGGCATGCATCAGATTTGGAAAATGTCGCTCGATGAAAGCGAAATTGGCCCGTACGCAGGCAATGCCCGGGAGGACATCGTCGACGGTCCCTTGTTTTCGGCCGCGGCGTACGACCCGCACGTTGCGTCGTTTGCCCAGCCAAGCGGGCTTTCGTCCGACGGCAAGCGGCTATTTGTTGCCGACAGTGAAGGCAGCACCGTTCGGTCGGTTCCGTTCGACCCGAACGGCAAGGTGGAAACGTTAGTGGGCCTCACCGGCACGCTGTTCGATTTTGGCGACGTGGATGGGACCGGGCGCAACATACGGCTGCAGCATCCGCTTGGTGTGGCGTGGTGGGGTGGCAAGTTGTACGTCGCCGATACGTACAACAACAAGATCAAGGTGATGGATGTCCAACGGCGAACGTGCCACGCCTTGGCAGGCACGGGGCAGCCGGGAAACTCCGATGCCGACAATGGCAAGGCAGCGACATTCAATGAGCCAGGCGGCATTTCTGCCGCGGCTGGAAAATTGTTCGTGGCCGACACGAACAATCACACGATTCGCGTAGTCGAATCGGTCGCTCCTTTTCGTGTGACAACGCTGGAGATCAGGGGGTTGAGTGCGCCCTCGTCGCGGCCGTAGCACACATCTGTTACGAGGCCGTGCACACCATCCCCTCGATGATCGTGCTGCGCTGTGACGTTTATATACCCCGAGCGATCGTGCCCCCTCGCCAGTCGGCCTGCCGGTCTTTAGAATTCCGGCATGATCGCGTATGACACCGTGGCCATTGTCGGCGTTGGACTGATCGGCGGCTCGATCGGGCTTGCACTTCACGAGCGAAGGCTTGCGCAAACCGTCATCGGCATTGGCCGTCGTCAAATGAACTTGGATGTGGCGCGGCGGGTTGGCGCTATCGACAACGGCGTGACGAACCTGGCAAACGGCGTTGCGCAGGCCCAATTGATCATCATCGCGACGCCTGTAGATACGATTGCCGAGCGAGTCATTCAGGCAGCCGCCGTGTGTCCCGCTACGTCGCTGATTACCGACGTCGGCAGCACCAAGGAAGCAATTGTCGCGGCCGTCGATTCCGGTCTGGCGCGAAGGCGCAGCGGTCCGCGATTTGTCGGCAGCCATCCGCTGGCGGGCGATCACCGCACCGGGCCGGAGCACGCGCGCGCCGACTTATTCGAGGGACGCACCGTCGTGGTTACGCCGACCGATTTGACGCGAACGGCGGCGGTTACCGAGGTTACTGGAATGTGGCAGGCGCTTGGTGCGCATGTGCGCCAGATGCCGCCCGCTCAGCACGATGCGGCCTTGGCTCTCACCAGCCACCTCCCCCATCTGGCCGCCGTGGCCCTGGCCGCAGCGACGCCGACCGAATTCCTATCGCTGACGGCGAGCGGCTGGCGCGACACGACGCGCGTCGCGGGCGGCGATCCGAAACTCTGGCAGGCGATACTCACCGCCAATCGCGAGCATGTGCTCGACGCGCTCGATACGCTGGGCCAAACAATCGGCAACCTGCGTGAGTCTATGGAACAAGGCGACAACGAGAGCTTGCTTTCCATTCTGGAGGCGGCCGCTAAAAAGAAACGGGATCGCGATGCTTTGGGAGATTGATCTTCATCCGGCCGCCGACCAGCCGGACCGTGCCGGCCAGCGCCTCGCGTCAGCGGCACGCGAGTTGGGACTCGCGAACCATTTGTGCGTCGCAGCCGCGCGGGGATTTCTGATTCAAGGCGACTCGTTCACGCGGGACGACATGGAGCGATTCGCCAGCGAGTTGCTGACCGATCGGGTCGTTGAGCGCGCCGTGGTCGGCCAAATGGGCGAAGACTGTTTGAATGAGGTGCCGCTTCGGTTCAACGAAAAACGTACAACAAGCAGTTTCAAAACCGATCGGGGACTGTCCCCTTGTGCGGAGTCTGCGGAGCAGAAGGGGACTGTCACCCTCTGCCAGAGCGGTTTCGAAACCCGTTCCGGGAAACAAGGAGTCAAAGAGAATCAATCGGCGCATAAAGAGCAGTTAATATCTGTGCTGCTAAAGCCTGGTGTCATGGATCCGGTCGCGCAAAGCGTGATTACCGCGGCAAATGACTTGGGAATTCGCCCCGAAGCCGTCGCGACATTAAGAAAATACTGGATCAGCGGTGCGGACGAGACGCAGGCGCAATCGCTCGGCGAGCGCTTATTGGCCAACGATGCGATCGAGCAGGTTTACTTTGGACCCCTTGTGCTCGATCGCCTCGAACTGGGCCGGTCATACGTATTCCAACTACGCACGGTCGAGGTGCGCAACCTTGATGATGATGCGCTGATGAAGCTCAGTCGCGAAGGGCAACTCTACCTGCAATTGGCCGAGATGCAGACGATACGCCGGCATTTCCGCGAGCTGGGACGCGAACCAACAGACGTCGAACTAGAAACCATCGCTCAAACGTGGAGCGAGCATTGTAGCCACAAGACGTTGACCGGACGTATCGCCTACCGCGACGAAACCGGCGAGCGGCAGTTCGACAACATGCTCAAAGAAACCATCTTCGCCGCGACGCAAACCATTCGCGAGCGGTTGGACGCCGATGATTGGTGTGTCAGCGTGTTTGAAGATAATGCGGGCGTGGTGCAGTTCGATGAAAACTTCAATCTGGCGTTCAAAGTTGAAACGCACAACCATCCGTCGGCACTCGAGCCTTACGGTGGCGCGAATACGGGGGTCGGTGGCGTGATCCGCGACATCATGGGCACCGGGCTTGGCGCGAAACCGATCTGCAGCACCGACGTGTTCTGCTTCGCGCCGCCGGAGTTGGAAAGACGGGAAAAGACGGAGTGTGGGCGATGGCGAGAT
>DASZZA010000706.1:0-6626 GCA_035545135.1 Lacipirellulaceae bacterium
GTCAAGTATCCGCTGCATCAAGTCGAGATATTGTCGCATGGCCAAATTGTACCGCATCTGGAAAACAAGATGCAGGAGTCGGGGGGTTAGGATGCCGAGTAACGCAATGTTCGACCCTTGCCCCCTCTGCATCCAGCCTTCTCCACCCTTTCTCTACTTTTGCTTCGCCATCAGTTCTTCCACCAATTTCGCGAGCAACTTCGGATCGTCTTTCTTGCGGAGATGCTCAATTCGCTCTTCCGGCAAGCCAAGCTTTTCAAGCACACTGACGATGTACTTCCACTGCCGTTCGCGGGCCTTGCCCTCAGCCAGATAAAGCTCTGTCACTAGTTCACCCAGCCGCTGCAGGGAAATTGCATCGCGGTTCTCGTAGTAATTCTTGATGATCCGCTGCTGGTATTTCGAGTGTTTCTTGTCCATAACGTGTTCCCATCGGCCTCTCGCAGGGGCCCGCGGCTGGCACTGCCCGACGGCCCCGTAGCGAGACCACGACCTGCCTTTGCGCCGCGGAATCAGCGTGTTACATTGCAAATAGTGGGGCCGGTAGTGCCCAATTGAGGTTTACTCTTTAGATTCAAGTTCCCGATTACGGTCGAAACATATGCCGGTTGTCAAGTTCATCAAAGAGAATAAAGAAATCGAGGTTCCATCAGGTGCCAATCTTCGCAAGGAAGCCATCAAGGCCGGTATCAACCTACACCAAGGGGTGAATGGCTTCGGCGCTCGCGTCAATCGGTTCATAAACTGTCACGGTCTGGGGCAGTGTGGAACTTGCCGGGTAAAGATCACCAAGGGTATGGAGAACACCAACTCCATGGGCCTGATGGAGAACTTCCGTTTTCATAACCCGCTGCCCGATCCAATTCCTTGCCTCAGCTTTATTGGCAACGAAGACACGATGCGTCTCGCCTGCAAGGTGCACGTCCTCGGCGATATCGAGGTTGAAACCGCCCCCACGTTGGACCTCTTCGGCGAAAACTTTTTTAGTTGAGTTTCCGCGCTCCGCAAACGACGCGGCCAAGCGATAAGCGCTATTGGGGACAAAGGCGCGCCCCTTCGCCGCCACATGAAACAAATCATAGCCATTGTGAAGCCTTTTCTTGTCGAGAAGATTCTCGATGCCCTGCGGCGTGCTCCGCTCGAGGCGCTCAGCGTTATGGAAGTAAAGGGCATGGGCAAGCAAAAAAGCTATCTCGAGCGGTACGCCAATACCGAGTATTCGCTCACCTTTCTTCCCAAGGTCGAAATTACAGTCTGGGTCGACGATCTCCGTGCCGAGGATGTTGCTCGGAAGATCGTCGATGTTGCTCGCACCGGTCGTATGGGCGACGGAAAGATCTTTATCTTACCTGCCCAATCTTGTGAAGCCGCAATCGACGTCGCCGCGGCGACAAAGTCATGAATGTTCTGCACTGGCCGGTGTTGCGACACTTTCTGTTCGCAATCTGTCTCATCGCCATACTCGAGCAAGTCAACGCGCTCGCACGAAAAGGCTACGCACAGCCAGCACGCGCGATTGACGAGGCACGCGCCCAATCCGTTGGTATCCGTAAGCTCGAGAGTGACCACCTCGTGCTTTACACCGATGTACCAAGCAGTTCTGCCGTCGAAAGCCTACCAGCGATTTTCGACAAGGCTATTCCGCAGTGGTTGTCCTATTTCGGCGTTAAGAAGGGCGAAGCAGCAAATTGGCGCGCACGCGCTTACCTCATCAAGGACCAGCGCCGGTTTGCGAAACTCAGCCTGTTGCCCAATGGACACGAATCGTTCGCCAACGGAATTACGTTCGGTGCCGAGATATGGCTTCGCGATCAACCTACGGAGTATTACCGCCGACACCTGCTTCTCCACGAAGGTACCCACGCCTTCATGAACACCTTCCTGGGCGGCTGTGGACCCGGTTGGTACATGGAGGGCATTGCAGAACTGCTTGGTACGCACCGGTTTGATCCAAAAACTGGCAAACTTACTCTCGGCATCATGCCGCGCAATCGAAACGAAGTACCAATGTGGGGCCGCATCAAACTGATCAACGACGCCAAAGCCCACCACCGCGTGCTCAGCCTTCCAGCAATATTACAATTCGACAGTCGGATGCAGCTCGACGACGAAGCCTACGCATGGTGTTGGGCTCTGGTTAAGTTGCTCGACTCTCATCCGCGCTACCGCGAGCGATTCCGTCAGCTTTACAATTCTGTACAGAAACAAAACTTCAATGAAGTTTTCCGCCGAGAATTTGCCGCCGATTGGAATGATCTTAATGCCGAATGGCAAGCATATATCGCGTCGCTGGATTACGGCTTCGATTTCGACCGCATGGCGATCGATTTTCATAAAGGCGAACCGCTGGCCGACCACTCGCATACGACAACGGTCGCCGCGGACCGCGGCTGGCAGTCCTCCGGCGCGTGGCTTGATGCCGGAAAGTCCTATGACATAACCGCCACGGGTCGCTATCAAATCGCGGCGGAGCAAGTTGGTGACGAATCAAAATCATGGCCATGCGAACCCGGTGGCATTACGATCGACTATCACGATGGCCGGCCACTAGGCATGCTACTCGGCGCGATCGACAGTCGCGTTCAGCAATCTGGCGAGGCAGACGGAACCTTTGCCGAGCCGATCGCGATCGGCTCGCATGCCGCGGTGAAGCCGGCAGCCTCTGGAACCTTGTACTTTCGCGTCAATGATTCGGCCGCCAAACTCGACGATAATCGCGGTACGCTCTCCGTCAGGATCGAGCCTCGGCACTAAAGCGGCTCGTTGCAACGCCGTTGACACTTCGGCATGACGACTAAACAATGTCGAAGTCCCGCGGTGTTCCCCACGCCCCCTGAACGCTTGCCGTTTAGCTCATTCACCTCGAGCTTTTCATCAGTGACCAATTTCATCGCACAAAACGACCCCGCAGTTTGGCAGGCGATTGCCAACGAAATCGAGCGACAGGCCGACGGCTTGGAGATGATTGCCAGCGAAAACTACACCAGTCCTGCTGTCATGCAGGCTGCGGGCAGCGTACTGACGAATAAATACGCCGAAGGGTACCCCGGTCATCGCTATTACGGCGGCTGCCAGTTTGTCGATGTCGTGGAGCGGCTCGCTATTGATCGAGCCAAGGACCTTTTCGGAGCCGAGTTCGCAAATGTCCAGCCTCATAGCGGCTCACAGGCCAATACGGCGATCTACCTTGCTGCGCTCGAACCCGGCGACGTCGTGCTCGGCCTCGATCTGGCCCACGGCGGACATTTGACGCACGGCATGAAGCTGAACATTAGCGGCATGCTGTACCATTTCATCAGCTACGGTGTGACGCGCGACACGAACCGGCTCGACTTCGACCAAATCGCGTCCTTGGCGCGCGAGCACAAGCCAAAGCTCATTGTGGCCGGCGCGAGTGCCTATCCACGCGAAATTCCGCACCAGAAATTCGCGCAAATCGCCAGCGACGTCGGCGCGAAGCTGATGGTCGATATGGCCCACTATGCGGGACTTGTAGCGGCAGGTCTACACGACAATCCCGTGCCGGTCGCCGATTTCGTCACTAGTACCACACACAAAACCCTGCGCGGCCCGCGCGCAGGGCTATGTCTTGCCAAGGGCGAGTACGGCAAAATGATCAACAGTCGTATCTTTCCCGGACTTCAGGGCGGTCCGTTGATGCATATCATTGCTGGCAAGGCAATTTGCTTTGCCGAAGCCATGCGCCCCGACTTCAAAAATTACGCCCGCCAGATCATCGAAAACGCCAAAGTGCTGGCCGACGTACTTTTATCCGGAGGGTTGAAGCTGGTCAGCGGCGGAACTGATAATCATCTACTGCTTGCCGACGTTACGCCCTTCGGTATTGGCGGAAAATTGGCCGAGCAAGCTCTCGACCGTTGCGGTATCACGATCAACAAAAACATGATTCCCTACGACGAACGAAAGCCGGTCGATCCTTCAGGCATTCGCATCGGTACGCCGGCGTTGACAACTCGTGGCATGGGCGCCGCCGAAATGCGAACCATCGGCGGCTGGATGCTTGAGGCCCTGCGCGCTCCCGACGACGATGCAGTACTAAAACGTATCCGCCGCGAAATTAGCGCGCTATGTAAGCAATTCCCCGTTCCCGCTGCCGAACTAAACAATTAGCACGTCGGACTGGTCGCTTCAGTGACCAGTGGCCGGGCCGAGAGATTACATGGACAAGAGTCCCGAAAAAAGCCGCATCCTTATCGCCGACGACAATGAGCCAAACGTCGAGTTGCTCGAAGCATACCTTGGCGATCTGAACGTGGAAATCGCCGTTGCCGTCGATGGGCAAGACACGCTCAACAAGGTCGCCTCATTTCGCCCTCACTTGGTGCTGCTCGATATCATGATGCCCAAGCTAAGCGGCTTTGAGGTTTGCAAGAAACTCAAAGACGATCCCGCCACTAGTCACGTCATGATCCTAATGGTTACAGCCCTGAATGAGCTGGGCGATATCGAACGCGCCGTGCAAGCGGGTACCGACGACTTTCTGTCCAAGCCCGTGAACAAGGCCGAGCTTCTCAAACGGGTCGATAACATGCTGAAGCTGCACCACGTGACCGATGAAGTCGAGCGGCTTCGCCAGTACATTGAACAAATGGAAAGCCGCGGCTGAGTCGCCGTATGCCGGTGCTTTCCATGGTGGCTTTGTCCGAGCGTAAAATAGGGGCGTGTATTCGCGCACTTCCAAATCCGCGGCGCATGCAGGCATGTGCAACGTTGCGTCAAATACTCTGTCTCCTTTTGCGATACTGCGATATCATTACGTAGGTGCGTCGCAGATTTGAGGTTCAATATGGCACGCAATGCGTTTTTCGCTTCGGCCGGCTGCTGCAGCACGAAGTTCTTACTCGCGTCCAGCATTATTTGGTGCGCCGTCGCTGTGCCTGAAACGCGTGCCGCGGAGCGCACTGCCAAATCGAGCGGCGCAGACATCGACGCAACCGCCACCACTTCCTCGCAGCGGATCCACTCCGCAACGAAATCAGTCAAATCGACAAATGAGCGTGTTCAACAACTTGTCCGCGATTTGGGAAATCCTCGTTACACGACTCGCCGCGCGGCCGCTACCGAACTACGTCAATTGGGAGCCGAGGCGTTCGACGTGCTTTACGCGGCCACCGACGACGCCGATCCGGAAGTTGCCGCCAGCGCCAATTACCTGTTGAAGCAGATTCCTGTGCGGTGGATTCAGTCCGACGACGCCCCAGAAGTCCGTGCTACGATGCGTCAGTTCGCTCAGGAGCCTGACACAACGCGGCTACGCCGCATCGAACAATTGAATTCATTGCCAGACGGCGCCGGCACGGCTGCCCTTTGCCGTATTGCTCGCTTCGACCGCTCGCCGCTCGTGTCTCGCATGGCTGCACTGGCGATTATCCAACCCGATCAAAAACCGAGCGGCGAACCGAAAATCGATCCAGAAGCAATCGAGCGTGAATTGGGTACGAGTACCAGGGCGCCCGCCATTTGGCTCCGCCAGTATTTGGCCCAGCTGCGCGACCCAACGGCGTCGCTCGCAGGTTGGACGCAATTAATCGCACAAGAATCGGCTCGACTCAAAAAGAATGCTGGCGACACGTCCACCGACGTTGTGCTCGGTATGTACTGGAACGTTGCGGATCTCTATCGCCAGATCGGTGACGCATCGTCGCTCAATCACGCACTCGACCAAATGCTCTCGCTTGCAGCCGATGGATCCGACGAAATGCTTGTCAATCTCCTCACTTGGCTAACGGAAAATAAGTCGTGGGATGCACTCGATGCTTTCCTAGACAAGCACCAATCGCGATTGGAGCAAACTAAACGGCCTCTCTATTACGCGGCGCTCGCACGTGCCGAAGAGGGAAAGAACGAATTGGCTGAAGAACTTGCAGCAAAAGCCGCTGCCTTGCCGTCGCAGCAGAATTTGATGGAAGGCGTTCTTATTGCGAAGGACGACCTGGAAGAGAGAAGTAAGTTTGATTGGGCGGTCCGTGAATATCACCGGGCAATTGAAAATCGGCCCGCCGAGTCGCTCGAAAGCATCGTAGCACGCAACTATCTTGGCACGTTGCTCCACGATTACGAACGCGAAAAAGAAGCGGCCGATGCTTTGGAGCCGCTCGTCAAAGGCTTGCACGGCAACGCCCGTTTTAGCCAACTCTACAACAGAACCCGCGAATACTACGCGGAGCTGCATGTTGGTTTGCCGTCGGCAGAAGAAATCGCATCACACTATCACTTTTATCGCGCGTGTCAGTTCCAGCAGGAGAAGGACTTTCGCCGAGCACGCGGTGAATTGGACCTCGCAATCAACTTCGATCCCACCGATGCCGACGTGCTTATTGCGATGTACCGCCTGCCGGAGGCCGATCCGAAATGGCATCAGTCGGTCGTCGCACGTATCAACAGACTCGTTCAACAGTTTCAACATGATATCGATGAGAATCCCGCCGATGCCTCGCCCTACAACCAGTGGGCGTGGTTGGTGTCCAACACCGAGGGCGACTTCCAACAAGCAATTCGCTACTCGCACCGCTCCATCGAGCTCAATAACCACGGCGAATCCGGTGCTGCAAGCTTCCTCGATACGCTTGGCCGCTGCTATTACGCGGCTGGCGACTACGAAAACG
>DASZZA010000707.1:0-4455 GCA_035545135.1 Lacipirellulaceae bacterium
TCGGAGACTTGCGGGCGATGTGGTAATCCTTGTCCTGCGGCCTTTCTTTTTTGGTGACGAATACGTCGCCTTCGTAGATGCGCAGCTTCTCGCCGGGCAGGCCGACCAGGCGCTTGATGTAATTCACCTTCGCATCGCCAGGGAACTTGAACACGATTACATCCCAGCGCTGGGGATTGCTGAATGAGTACAAATATTTGTTGACGAGGATGCGATCGCCGTTATACGACGGCTGCAGCGGAATATCATGTTCGCGCAGCTCGGGTACGCCCAGCGGCAAATTGGGGCGCATCGGCATCACGTAGTGACACATGGGGCATTGGCCGGCGATGCAATCGGTCGTAGGGCGACTCTTATCGTCGCTCTCTTCCTCGCTGGCGCTTACTTGATAACGATAACCGCACTTGGGGCATACGACATCTTTATGACGGCCCATGAGTGTTGGCGCCATCGAACCGGTGGGAATGACAAACGCTTCAGCTTCGAACGTGCGGAAAAGAAACGCCAGCACGAATGCAATGACAATGGACTCGACGGTCTCGCGCATGGCATGCGATTTCACGGCCGGTGAAGCGGGCGCGGGTTTCGCGGCGGGTTTTGTTGCCGTGGCTCTCGTGGCGGGGTTTTTTGGTTTGGACTTAGACATGGCTTGTTGGCAAAGGATGGATGCTAGCGCTGGTGTCGTTCGAGGTTGAAACCTGGACGGCTGCTGGCGCGCCGCCCAAGGTTATTCGCTGTCGGGCGGAAAATACAGGTCAACTCATGCCCACTCTGTTACGAGCAGCCGGCCTGCACGGAGAGGGAACGTCGGCGAGCAACACAAGGTGTCGCCTTACAACAGTTTAGCGATGACAGCTTAGGCGGAAAGAGCATTGCTTGGCCGATCGCGGTCGGGAATCAAGATGCCAGGCGTGAAATGTAACTAGCAGCGTCGGTTCGGATTGGCGGGCGCTTGGCGAGGCGTGCGGCGAGATTATCGTCCCGATGTGCCCACCGTCGGGACTCGGCCGGGTGTCAACGGCCGTTGCAACCGTCAGATCCGTTACAGATGGAACTCGGGCTGTTCATTTGATGATTTTTCTCAACAGTTTAATTTGCACAACGCTGACCAGCGGGTATGGTTGAATGGCCAAAATTTGCTACGCGCAATTGCGGCATTGGCAGCACCGAACTAACGGTTGCGGCTTGCCGTACATTGAATCAACGGATGTTCCTCGAGTACGGAGACACAAACATGAAGAGGACGTCGCTTTCTTTGGCGATTCTAGCTCTCACGCTGAGCAGTCCTGGCTGTTGCTGTTGCCGGTGGCTTTGTCGAACGCCGGCGCCCCCACCGGTGGCCGCGTGCCCAGCGCCGGCATGCCCGGCTCCAGCGCCGGTTTGCAACCCCTGCACGACGGCACCGGTGACCTACGGTGCACCAGCGGCGCCTGTGGCGCCGTACGTACCGCCGCCGCAATGGTGATGGGGAGCGCGATTTAGAGCTGTAACGGAAGACGCAGCGTTTCACGTCGCGTGCGAAGGCGAACGTTCTTTCGTAGCCCTGACCGAGCGCATCGGATGCCATCGGTGCTTGCGCGAGAATCTTTTTACCAAGCTGTAACGCCGCCGGTTCACTTCGTACGAGTTAAAGAGTAGCCAAATGGCCGTCGCTTCGTGCATTTATGTCGGGAACCGACGAACACGGAGATTTTGAAACACGTCATAAACCTACGAACTTACGGAAAGGACTTCGACTGGCAAACGAGCTGTCCCTGCTCGGCCGAGGTGGATTCGCAGACATGGTTGGTCGGCAATCGCACGCTCCGCGGACTTGGACAGGATTGTAGCCGGACCGGCGGGCGGACCTCCTACAGCCGCACAACCGCGTGTGTGGCGTACCGACGCATGACCGCGAGCGTGGTTAACGTCGGGGGAGCTTCGCCCGCCGTTTGATTTTATTGAGGGTTCGTTGCCGCTACTACGCGTCTAACAACATCAGCCGCCAAGCACGCGAAGGGCGCCAAGGCATGCTGCACACTTCATGAATTTTCTTGGTGTTATTGGCGGTTCAAGTCGTTTCGCCAGGCGTTCTAAAAAGGTGTTTTGAAAATCTCCCTCTCCCTCTGGGAGAGGGTCGGGGAGAGGGGCAAATTGCCGAACCCTCACCATGCCCTCTGCCGGAGGGAGAGGGTTCCAATGCCAAATTCTGCAATTCTAAAGCACGTTCTAAGGCTGTGACGAATGGCGATCGAACGGAATCGTCCACGAGTAGCGCGATTGTTTGAATTGGAACTCGTGGGCCCACACGCGTTCAGTTATCCGGGTCAAATGGGCAGAACTTGCCGTCAGTGGAAAGTCGAAATGGGGAGAGTAATCGGGCGGAATGTAAATGAACAGCGTTCCGGCAATGCCGGGCATGCGCTCGACCTCGCCCGACAACGCGTTCGCCACGGCATCCCAATGGAGGCTCTTTAACTCGTGGTATCCCTGCAGCAAGTGCAGGTTGGTGCCGATGATTTGCGGATGATCGGTTAAACGGCGGATCGAGAGAATGCGGCTCGTTTGCGGCGGCAGCGTGAGTGTGAACTTGCCGCGGTGGACACCTAAGAATTTTTGTTCCCAGAATTCAAAAACGGCGGCGTCCGCATTTGGCTTTAATCCAAGGGAGGCGAAATCGACTGTCCGCTGTTCGGGTTTGTTTTCGAAATTGAACAGACCCACGACGTTCCACTCATCGGCACCGTTTCGACAATGTACATGCCATACCGAGGGGATATCGCGTTCGAACAGGTCGAGCGGTTGCATCGGCGGATTGCCGGGCGGCAGGCAGGCTTGCATCATGCGAATCCGCGAGGGAGGCAGGTGCTGCAATTCGTCGCTGAAGGAGATGCTACAACCGGCGAGAGTCATGATTGCCAGCCGCAGCCTGGCTTCTTCCACGTCGGCCTGCATCCGCACGCTCATGTCGCAAACTTCGCGGCGGTATAGTCGCTCGTTGGCCCAATAACTGGCCGCCAGATGTTGTGCGTTTTCGCGCAGCACGCTGATGTTGCCGTTTAAGCCCGCGTCGGAGGTATCGCTGCCTCCGTAGGCGGCGTCGCCCACACCGGTGGCAAGGAGCGATGGCACCTGGCAATAGCGAATGGTGGCGTTTGGACCGGCGCCGCGTCGAACGGCTTCGACTGCGTTCTGAAAAACGCCCCATCCGCGCGTGACGTTAGGATCGGCTTGGACGAACTGCTCGCCCGCCGACGCAGCGATGAAGTCGATCTTATAGTAGCTTGCGCCTTCGCGGGTAAGACGCGCGAACGTACCCTGGATGTAATTACGTGCCGCTGGGTTCGACGCGTCGAGCTCGTAACAATTCGGGTTCGGCTTCCAGTACCAGCGCCAGTTGACGAGTGGTTTGCCGCTGGCGTCTTTGAGCATCCACTCGGGGTGCTTTTGAAAGGTTTGGCTTGTTTCGGCGACGTCGGTGGGTGCAATCCAAAGGCCCAGCCTAAAGCCGTAGCGAGACTTCAATTCGTTCGCCAGCCACTTGAGGCCGTGCGGAAAGCGCTCGTTCGGCACCCAGTCGCCGGTCACATCGCCGCGCTGCCAGCCGTGATCCAATTGTATGATGTCAAAACCGAGCGGCTCGAAGTATTTCGCGGCAACGGCGGCGTTTGCAAGGACGAGGTCTTCACTAACATTCATGCGGTGGGCGTACCAGCTACACCAAATGCCGTTCGGCTTGTTGCGGATGGGCGCGGGCGCCCGTGCGGCGACGGAGTCGGCGTAGTGTTCCATAGCCGCGAATGGATTATCCTCTGCGGAGACATACACGGGGTCGAGTTCAAGTGTTTCGTTCGGCCCAAGTTTTCTACCAAGTAGCGGTTGGTGAGCCAGAAGTTGCGTGCCGCCTGCGCCCGTGTGAAACCTGGCCGATAGATCGGGCCGTGCCTGCCGTGCGCTCAGAAAGCCGATAACGAAACCGGCGGGCGGCTTTCGACTGGCCAGGGCGAGCAATCCAGCGCTCGTGTAATTCTCTTCGCTCTTCCCCGGTTGCCAGGGCTTTGAGTACCAATGGGCTCCGCTGATGCCGTAAACGGCAGCCGGAACCTCTTCATCGGAGCCAAAATGTACGCTTCCACCGGCCGATTGATACAAATTCACGAGGCGAGTGGTGCCGAGCGATATCGTGCGGTGGGATTTATTGGTGATGGTCGCGGTCACGGTCAGGGCTGGGCGGCCGTCGTAAACGCGCAAGGCGCGAGTAAACGAAACATCGCCGCCGGAGGATTGCCGCACTTCTTCGCCAGAACCGCATTTGTCGGTGAACGGCTTGATCTCCCATCTAGGCGATTGGAGCTGTTTGATAATATTGTCCCACTCCAACGCGAAGTCAGCGTGTTCAACGGCCGCGTTGGGCGGTCCCAGCCATGCTACATCCCAGAGGCCGTTCTTCGCAGAAATTCGCACGAACACCTTTTT
>DASZZA010000708.1:0-6892 GCA_035545135.1 Lacipirellulaceae bacterium
CGCGCTCATTCGCAAGCGTATGCCCCATCTGCAACGCCGCGTATCCGGATACAATCTCGACGCGCTGCTGCCGGAAAACAACTTCAACGTCGCTCGGGCATTAGTCGGCACTGAGGGTACCTGCGTCACTGTGCTCGGAGCGACCGTAAAGCTCATTCCCGCGCCCAAAGCGCGAGCCCTCGTGGTCCTCGGCTATCCGAGTGTCTACGAAGCGGCTGATCACATCATGCAAATCCGCCAATTTCGGCCAATCGGGCTGGAGGGCATCGACGATAACCTCGTCCGCTTCATGAAGCGAAAGGGCGTCCATCCCGACGATGTTCAACTGCTTCCCGAAGGAAATGGCTGGTTGCTCGTCGAATTCGGCGGCAACACGAAGGAAGAAGCCGACTCGCAAGCTCGCGCTTTGATGGCCGAGCTCGCGCGCCACTCCAATGCGCCATCAACGAAGCTCTTCGACAAAAAATGGGAAGAGCAAAAACTGTGGAAAGTGCGCGAATCGGGCCTCTCGGCGACGGCTCAGGTGCCTGGCATGCCCGAGGCGTTTCCCGGCTGGGAGGACTCGGCCGTTCCGCCGGAAAATGTCGGCAAGTACCTCCGTGGCTTTCGCGATCTTCTGACGGAGTTCGGTTACGACTGCGCGCTGTACGGACACTTTGGACAAGGGTGCGTCCACTGCCGCATCACGTTCGATCTCAAAACGGAATCCGGTATTCAGAAATGGATGCAGTTCCTTCATCGCGCCGCCGATCTGGTGGTCAAGCACGGCGGATCGCTTTCCGGTGAGCACGGCGACGGTCAGGCACGCGCCGCGCTGCTCGCGAAGATGTATGGCCGTGAACTGGTCGAACTGTTCGGCAAGTTTAAATCAATTTGGGACCCGCGCGGCATGATGAACCCCGGCAAGGTTATTGATCCGTATCCGCTCAATGCCAACCTGAAATGGAGTCCGCGCAACTATCATCCGGCTAGCGTGCAAACCTACTTTCGCTATCCAGACGACCAGGCGTCCTTCACACACGCCGTCAACCGCTGCGTCGGCGTCGGCAATTGCCGGCGCGAAGGCGGCGGCACCATGTGCCCCAGCTACATGGTTACCCGCGAGGAGATCCACTCCACGCGCGGCCGCGCCCGACTCCTTTACGAAATGCTTCAGGGCGATGTGGTTGCCGACGGATGGCGCGACGATCACGTGCGTGAAGCCTTGGATTTATGCCTCGCTTGCAAGGGCTGCCGAAACGATTGCCCCATGAATGTCGACATGGCGACGTACAAATCCGAGTTCCTGGCGCATTACTATTCGAACCGACTGCGGCCACGCACCGCCTACACGATGGGTTTGATTTACTGGTGGGCCCGGCTCGCGTCGCACATGCCCTCCGTCGTAAACTTCTTTACCCAAACGTGGCCCTTCTCGGCGCTTCTGAAACTAGGCGGCGGCGTCGCGCAAGACCGCCGCATACCCCAGTTCGCTAACCCCACGTTTGTCGAGTGGTACCGAAAGCGTCCGCCCGAAGCGCGTCGACGAGCCAAGAGCACAAAGCGATGTATCGGAACGCCGCTTTCGTACCAGGATATGCCGGCCTTTCAATCGGATTCCTATGGCATGTTGAGCGGCGACGGTTCCGATGGCGCAAGCCGCTTGAACCCCTTTGCCCACCAACCCCGTACCCAAACCAAGCGCGTGATGCTCTGGCCCGATACGTTCACCAATTACTTGCGACCCGAAGCCGCAATGGCAGCGGTCGAAGTGCTCGAAGATGCGGGCTTCGAAGTCGAGATTCCGCCGCGCCCGCTCTGCTGTGGCCGCCCGCTCTACGACTGGGGAATGATGGACACCGCTATCGGCCTGTGGCGGCAAACGCTCGACGTCCTGCAGCCACAAATCGACGCTGGTACCCCGCTTGTCGGTCTCGAGCCGTCCTGCGTCGCTTCGTTTCGCGACGAGCTGGTGAACTTGTTTCCAGGAGAGGGACGCGCTAAGCGGCTGAGTCGGCAAACCTACATGCTCAGCGAATTCCTCGAACAAGAAGGCTACCAGCCACCCGTACTCAAGCGCAAGGCGCTCGTCCACGGGCACTGCCATCATAAGGCAGTCATGCATATGGACGCGGAGATCGCCGTACTCAAAAAGTTGGGCCTCGCTTACGAGCTGCTCGATTCCGGCTGCTGCGGAATGGCCGGCGCGTTCGGATTCGAAAAACAGCATTACGACGTATCGGTCGCATGTGGCGAGCGTGTATTGCTGCCGGCTGTTCGCAAGGCCAGCTCCAGCACGCTTATTATCGCCGACGGTTTTAGTTGTCGTGAGCAGATCGAACAGTGCACGAACCGTAAGACATTCCACCTGGCCGAAGTACTTCACATGGCCATCGAGCAGGAGTCGGGCCACCGCATGATCTATCCGTCCCGGCGAATCCGAACGCGAGTCCTTCAAGCAGCGGTTCCCATTGCCGTGCTCGGCTTGGCCGCGTGGGGATACTCCCGATATACGAACGGCCACGCGACCAATTCCCACATGCTGGAGCTGCAACAATGAAAACAAAACTTCTTCATGAGGCCGCTCAACGGACATTCGCCGTTGTCTTTGACCCCGATGATGATCCAGTGAAAGGTCTTAAGGCTTTCGCGGCCGAGCAAAGTCTACTAGCCAGCTCGTTCACCGCGATCGGCGCGTTCCGCAACGTTACGCTCGGCTATTTCAATTGGGAAACGAAGCAATACGACAAGATACCCATCGATGACCAGGTCGAAGTATTGGCCTTAATCGGCAACATCACGCGCAAGGGCAACGAGCCAAAGATCCATGCTCACGTCGTCGTTGGCAAGCGCGACGGCACAGCCCACGGCGGCCATTTGCTGGAGGCACGCGTACGACCGACGCTGGAAGTCGTGGTTCGAGAATCGCCCGAGTTTCTCATCCGGGTGTCCGACGAAATCACCGGACTACCACTAATCGCGATTCGCTAGACATGAGCGTGACCGTATTCGACGAACATCATGTGGATCAGTCGGTGACTATTGAACGTGTCACTTCGGCCGCCTATAAAGTCCCCACCGACGCGCCCGAGTCCGATGGCACGCTCCAATGGGAATCTACCACTCTAGTTGTTGTCTGTGTTGCCGCTGGCGACTGCGAAGGCTTCGGCTATACCTATGCGCCTGCTGCTGCCGCGCGATTCGTCGACGAAAAGCTTTCCGACGTCGTGCGGGAGCGAAACGCCTTTGAAGTCGAACGATGCTGGCACGCGATGGTTCACGCCGTCCGCAATGCGGGATACCCGGGCATTGCGTTCGCCGCTATTTCGGCCATCGATACGGCGTTGTGGGACCTCAAGGCCAGGTTGCTGGGCTTGCCGTTGTACCAGCTCTGGGGTGCCGTGCGCGACGAAGTGCCTCTGTACGGCAGCGGCGGCTTCACGTCGTACGACGACGGACGGCTCCAAGAGCAACTTGGCGCCTGGGCCGCCGAGGGATTCCACCGCGTCAAAATGAAAGTTGGCCGCGAACCCGAAAACGATTCCCGCCGCGTGGCGCTCGCGCGGCAAGCGATCGGCGACCGTGTCGAGCTATTTGTCGATGCCAACGGCGCCTACGGCCGCAAGCAAGCGCTGCAGCTCGCGCAGCTCTTTGCCGAACAATCAAATGTCGTGTGGTTCGAAGAGCCGCGGCCTTCCGACGATCTCGATGGCCTGCGCCTGCTCCGCGATCGCGGCCCGGGCGGAATGGATATCGCCGCCGGTGAATACGGCTACACGCCGTGGTATTTCCGCCGCATGCTCGCGTCCCACGCGGTCGATTGCCTGCAAGCCGACGTCACTCGCTGCGGCGGCTTCACCGGGTTCTTCAAAGTGGCCGCTCTCTGCGAAGCATTTCTCATCCCGCTTTCCGCGCATTGCGCACCGTACCTGCACACTCATATTGCCTGCTGCGTCCATCCGCTTCGTCACGTCGAATACTTCCATGATCATGTGCGAATCGCCGACATGCTTTTCGATGGTCACAACCCACCGATTCAAGGACATTTGTCGCCGGATCCGTCCCGCAGCGGACACGGCTTGACGCTCAAAACATCCGACGCGGAAAAATTTGCCGTGTGAATCAAACGATGCTTTATTCGACACATCGCTTTATTCCAAACATCAGCCGCGGGACGCTAGCCCCCGGTCATTGAAGACGCGTTCCCTGGTCAACCGGACGCTAGCGCATGCCGGCTGACACTGTTGTCAATGCAAACACGAGTTACATCACAGCCGAACGAGGTTGCTATGCTCCCTATATCGAACAATGAGTCAAAGGTCGTCGTCGTTACCGGCGCTTCTGCAGGAATCGGCCGTGCGGCCGTTCGTCGATTCGCCGTCGAGGGCTACAACGTGGGGCTGATTGCTCGCGGCCGCGACGGCCTCGAAGCCGCTGCAGACGAAGTGGAGCGACATGGCGTGCGCGCGCTCGTGCTGCCGTGCGACGTCTCCGACGCCGAAGCAGTCAAAGATGCCGCCGGTCAAACTGAAGAACAACTCGGGCCCATCGACGTTTGGGTAAACGACGCCATGGTTTCAGTTTTCTCGCCGATCAAAGAGATGACGCCGGCCGAATTCAAACGCGTGACAGACGTTACATATCTGGGTTGCGTTTATGGCACTTTGGCCGCGCTGCATCGAATGTTGCCGCGCGACCGGGGCACGATCGTCCAGGTCGGCTCCGCGCTGGCGTACCGAAGCATTCCGCTGCAAGGCGCCTACTGCGCTGCGAAGCACGCGATCAATGGATTCACCGAGTCGCTGCGTTGCGAGCTCATTCACGACAATAGCAAAGTTCACGTTACCGAAGTTCACATGCCCGCCGTAAACACCCCTCAATTCGCCTGGGTCAAATCGCGCTTGCCGCGGAAGCCGCAGCCGGTTCCCCCCATTTTCCAGCCGGAAGTGGCGGCCGACGCGATATACTTCGCCGCAACGCACCGGCGGCGATCCATCTGGGTCGGTGCTCCCACGGTGAAGGCCATTGTTGCCGACAAAATCGTACCCGGTTGGCTGGACCTCTATCTTGCGAGAAATGGATACGATTCTCAGCAGACCGACGAGCCGGACGACACTCATCGCCCCAACAACCTTTGGGAACCTGTCGATGCAAACGGCGGCGGCGACTATGGCGCCCATGGCGCGTTCGATGAACAAGCCTATACGTACAGCAGCGAACTAGAGATCGCCAAAGCGCGGCCTTGGCTCGAAAAGGCGGCAATCGGCTGCGCCGCTATCGCCGCCGGCGCAGCGGCGGCTCGATATCTCCGCAATGGCGGCCACGTGCTCCGATAAGACTGGTTATCTCGTCAGCAATGATGCGAGAGATTGACCGTCCCTTGGCCACAGAAGCAACCGAAAACAAACGCCCATTCGTCGGCGCCCCGGCGTTCTTTCCCGCCGACCACCAGCTCAACGCACGCCTGCTGGGGTGTTTTTGTGCCGGTTTTTTTGGTATCTCCCATATATCCGCCAACTAGCGGGATCGCAGAGAACTTTTCGTCCGACAAGCTCGTAAAAAAGCTTGAGTTGCAGTCAGGGCCAGCACGACGCTGCCGCGCTCTGGCAACAGGCGGCCCTGCGCCGTCATCCGCTATTCTTTGTTACGAGCCTGCCGACCACAATCGCTAGCGCTAATCCGATTGTCGACCGATTCGGTTGAGCCATTTTCGTCGAGTAAATTGAGAGGCACATACATGGCACCTGAAGTCCAGGAACGTCAAGTTACCCACGCTGACATCGAACAGCTTTCGCAGAAAATCAAACTCGCCAGCCGACCGTTCCGCCAGTTGGTGGCCGAGATGGGAAACACGATTGTCGGCCAAGAGGTGCTCATTCACCGCATGCTCGTCGGCCTTCTGGCGAACGGCCATCTCCTCATCGAAGGCGTTCCCGGCCTCGCCAAAACAACCGCCGTCGCTTGTCTCGCCAAGGGTATCCGCACCGGTTTCCAGCGGCTTCAATTCACGCCCGATTTGCTGCCCGCCGACCTTATCGGTACGCTCATTTACCGTCCCCAAGACCAGCAATTTGTCGCCCAGAAGGGCCCGATTTTTTCCAACCTGATCCTCGCGGACGAAATCAACCGTGCTCCGGCCAAAGTGCAGAGCGCCCTCCTTGAAGCCATGCAGGAACGCCAGGTAACAATCGGCAGCACAACGTATCCACTCGATGAACCCTTCCTCGTGATGGCCACGCAGAACCCGATCGAGCAGGAGGGAACATATCCGCTCCCCGAAGCGCAGATGGATCGCTTCATGCTGAAAGTCATCGTCGGCTATCCGAATCGCGATCAGGAGCTCGCGATTCTCGATCGAATGTCGAAGACTAAGCAAGACATACCTGTCCGGCCCGTCACGAGCCCCCAAGAAATCATGGCGGCTCGCGCGCTCGTCGACGAAATCTACGTCGATCGCAAGGTCCAGGAGTATATCGTCGACTTGGTGATGGCCACGCGCCGGCCGCAGGCGTATGGCGTGCAACTCGATGAGTTTATTCAATACGGGGCATCCCCGCGAGCGACGATTTACCTCACTCTGGCCGCGAAGGCCAATGCATTCCTCCACAGCCGCGGCCATGTCGTGCCGCAAGACGTGCGGGACTTGGCGTTCGACGTCTTGCGCCACCGCGTTATCCTCACCTATGAAGCTGAAGCCGAAGAGAAATCCTCCGACGACGTAATCCGCACCATTCTCGACGCCGTCCCCGTACCCTAAAGGCTCACCGATGCTGCCACGCGAAATCATCCGGAAAATTCGCCGCATCCAGATTCACACGTCGCACATCGTCGATGAGCTTCTGGCCGGTCAGTGGAACTCCGCCTTCAAGGGCACTGGCATCGAGTTCGAAGAAGTGCGGCCCTACCAGGTGGG
>DASZZA010000709.1:0-3567 GCA_035545135.1 Lacipirellulaceae bacterium
TCCAAGAGGCGCTCAATCTCAGCGAGCTGGCGCCGTACGCGATCGGTGGAACGCTGCACGTGATCGTCAACAATCAACTCGGCTTCACGACGCCACCCAGCGAGTGCTGCTCGCCGACGTATGCGAGCAGTGTGGCGAAGATGCTCCACGTGCCGATCTTCCACGTTAATGGTGAGCACCCGCAGGCGGTGGCGCAAGTGGTCGAGCTGGCAATGGATTTTCGCACAGCGTTCCAGCGCGATGTGGTGATCGACATGTATTGCTATCGGCGGTGGGGACACAACGAGGCCGACGAACCGAGTTTCACGCAACCGCTGCTGTATAAGGCGATTAATCGCCGGCCTTCGATTCGCGACAGTTATCTCAAACATCTCCTCGAACTGGGCCAAGTTGCCGAGGCAGAGGCGCAGCAAATTGCCGACGAGGAGCGCTTCGAGCTAGATAAACAATTCGACGAGGCCAAAAAGGCGCCGCCGCCGGAACCGCCATCGCCGGCGGGCTATTGGCAACCATATTTCGCGGGGCGTGAGCCTGATGAAGGTCCGGATACGGGCGTGCCCGTTGATCAGATCAAGCGCCTGCTCGAAAGGTTGGCGACGGTTCCAGAAGGGTTTCATTTGCACAGGAAGCTGCGTCACTCGATCGAGCGGCGCCTGCATATGGCCAGCGGGGATGAGCGGCTCGATTGGTCCGCTGCCGAAGCGCTAGCGTTCGCATCGCTAGCCGTGGAAGGTCACCCGGTGCGCCTTGCTGGGCAAGATTCGGCTCGCGGCACATTCAGCCAGCGGCATGCGGTGCTTCACGACGTCGTTGACGGCCACCAGTACAAAGTGTTTCAGCATCTGGCCGACGATCAGGCACGTGTGGATATCATCAACAGCCCGCTTTGCGAAACTGGCGCGATGGGATTCGAATACGGTTATTCAATGGATTACCCCGAGGCCCTGGTCGCTTGGGAAGCGCAGTATGGAGATTTTGTCAACGCGGCGCAGGTAATCATCGATCAATTCATCAGCAGTGCCGAGGACAAATGGCGGCGGTTCAGCGGGCTGGTGCTGCTCCTTCCCCACGGTTTTGAGGGGAAGGGACCGGAGCATTCGAGTTCTCGGCTCGAGCGGTTCTTGGTGTTGGCTGCGGAAGACAATTTACAGATTGTCGTGCCATCGACGCCGGCTCAATATTTCCACTGTTTGCGGCGGCAGGTGAAGCGGAACTGGCGAAAGCCACTCATTATTTTGACGCCGAAAAGCTTGCTGCGGCACCCGCGAGTGACGTCGACGCTCGACGAACTCGCGAGCGGTCGATTCTGCCGTATTCTCGGCGACACGCGAGAGAAGCCTGCCGAAACGACCGGCGTGCTGCTAACCAGCGGAAAGATGTATTACGACTTGGTGGAAGCTCGGGAAAAGCAAGGTCGCAACGACGTGGCGATTGTGCGAGTGGAACAATTTTACCCGCTGCGGGATGAAATATTGTCGCGGGCGCTGCAGGATTATCCGGCCGGAACGACGGTGCGCTGGGTGCAGGAGGAGCCGGCCAACATGGGGGCGTGGCACTATTGGAAGAGCCGCTTTTGCCACCGCATCGTCGACCGTTATCCGTTTTCCGTGGTGTCGCGAACGCCGTCCGCAAGTCCTGCGACCGGCTCGTCGGCCGCCCATCATCGCGAACAAGAAGAACTGATCGCGCAGGCGTTTAAGGTACCCGAATGAGTGTCGAACTAAAGATTCCGGACGTGGGGGAGTCGATCCGCGAAGTGCAGATCGGCCGCTGGCTGAAACACGAAGGCGAATTGGTAGCGCGCGACGAGAGCGTCGTCGAACTGGAGACGGACAAAGCGTCGATGGAGCTGCCCGCCCCAGCGGCGGGCGTGCTGGAAAAGATTCTTAAGCACGAAGGTGAAATGGTTGGCGTTGGGGAAATAATCGGCTACGTGGGAACGGATGGAAAGGCAAAGGGAAAAGAGCCCGAACACAAAGAGGCGGCCGCCCCTAGCCCCGACGCGGAGGCTTTGCAAAGCAGAGCGCGCGAAGGCGCCGACCGCCATCACGAGCCGAGTAAGCCAGTGAGCGGAGTGCCGGTAACGCCCGCCGCGCGTCGTGCGCTCCGAGAACACGGACTATCGGCCAGCGACGTGGAAGCGGAAGGCCCAAGCCTCCGCCAAGACGATGTGTTGCGATATATCGAAGAGCACAAAATCGAGGAACCGCAAAAAGTAGCTGCCAGCCGAGTGCCCGAATTGCTAGAGCCAGAGCATGCAGTTGAGCAAGCCGACGGCGAGCTGGAAGAAATCGTCCCGATGAGCCTCATCCGCCGTCGCATTGCCGAGCGTCTCGTGGACGCGCAACACCAGGCCGCACTGCTTACCACGTTTAATGAGATCGAGATGTCGGCGGTAAAGGCACTGCGGGCCGAGTATCGCGACGAGTTCCAGGCGAAATACGGCGTCAAGTTGGGATTCATGTCGTTTTTTGTCAAGGCGGTCATCGACGCGCTCAAGTTGCAGCCGGCGCTGAATGCAGAGATTCGCGACGGACAAATCGTGTATCGACGCTATTATCACATTGGCGTCGCCGTCAGCAGCACGAAGGGGCTGGTCGTGCCGGTGCTGCGGTTTGCCGAGCGATTGAGCTTTGCGGAAATCGAACAGGCGATCGATGACTTCGGTCGCCGTGCCGCAAGCAACAAGCTGGAGCCGAGGGATTTGGAGGGTGGCACGTTTACGATCTCGAACGGAGGCGTGTTCGGTTCGTTGCTCTCGACGCCGATCGTCAACCCGCCGCAAAGCGGAGTGCTGGGCATGCACGCGATTCAAGATCGACCGGTGGCGCGCGAGGGGCAGGTGGTTATCCGGCCCATGATGTACGTTGCGCTGACGTACGACCACCGATTAATCGATGGTCGCGAAGCAGTCTTGTTCCTGCGACGTGTGAAGGACGCGATCGAAGACCCGGCGCGGATGTTGCTGGAAGTTTAATGCGATAGGGCCAGAATCTCAACGCCCGAGCCTCGCTCGCAGCTTCCGCCGCTCGCAGGGCGAGGCGGCCCAACCTTCACGATTTCATTGACAAGCGCGGCGTGCGCGATTATTTAGTGGAGGCAATCATTGCGTCCCAAGCGCGTGTACGCCAACATTGTTGCGAGACCGCAAACCATGCAAAACCGCACGTTCGTCTGCGTCTGTGCCATAACCGTAGGTTTTTCACTCGTAGCACGTCGGCCCGGGTTGGCCAAAGAACACGTTCTTCGGGCAGGAATCATCGGTTGCGATACGTCGCACGTCGTCGCCTTTACGAAGCTGATTAACAATCCCAAAGCCACCGGACCGTTGGCGGGCGTAAAGATTACGGCGGCCTATCCCGGGGGTAGCCCGGATATCCCCGCGAGCCGGAATCGGCTGGCCGGTTTCGTCAAAAAGCTGCGTGCGAGTGGCATCAAGATCGTCGATTCGCTGGGCGAGTTGGCTGATCAATGCGACGTGTTCATGGTCGAAAGCGTCGACGGCCGGCCGCACTTGAAACAATTTCGCGCTGTGGCGAAGGGCCGGCCGGTCTTCATCGACAAGCC
>DASZZA010000710.1:0-3350 GCA_035545135.1 Lacipirellulaceae bacterium
AAAGTCATTGGGTCCGTTCATCATGCGGATCATGCCGTCAACCAGGTCGTCACGGGAACAGAACGATCGCGTGTGGCTGCCGTCGCCAAAAACCGTGATATCCTCGCCACGGAGCGCCTGGCGAATGAAGTTCGAGACCACACGGCCGTCGAACGGGTGCATGCGCGGGCCGTAAGTGTTGAAGATCCGCACGATCCGAACGTTGAGGTTGTGCACGCGATGATAGTCGATGAATAGCGTTTCAGCCGCCCGCTTCCCTTCGTCGTAACATGCCCGCGGCCCGACCGGGTTTACGGCTCCGCGATATGATTCGATCTGCGGATGTACTTCCGGGTCGCCGTAGACTTCGCTGGTGGACGCCTGCAAGATTTTCGCTCGACAGCGCTTCGCCAGGCCCAGCATGTTGATGGCTCCCATCACAGACGTTTTCATCGTCTTGATCGGGTTGTATTGGTAGTGACCGGGCGCCGCCGGGCATGCCAGGTTATAAACCTGATCGACCTCCAGAATGATCGGCTGAGTGACATCGTGCCGAATGAGATCAAAATTTGGCCGGTCGAGCAGGTGCGAGACGTTCGTCTTCTGGCTGGTAAAGAAATTATCCAGGCACACCACGTCGTGCTGTTGCTCAACGAGCCGCTCGCACAGGTGTGAGCCTAAAAAGCCCGCGCCGCCGGTGACCAGGATGCGATTGATTTGCGGCATGGAACGCCCTGAAACTTCCTTATGGAACGATACAAATCTAGTTTAGCACACGGAAAAAATGGCATTTTGGCTCAGTTCCGTACCATCGCCCTGCGGCGGTTGTTGGCAGCCTGTTGGTGCAGGGCGGGGCGCGACGTTGCCGCCGTGAGTCGGAAGCTGCCAGAGCCCAAGAGATCTTCTACGCGGCGGCGGAGTTCTGGATCGATCGTGACGCTGCTCTTGGAACAATCCATTGTCACCACGCCGCCGTCGGCGAGCTCCAATCGTAGCCGCAGCGGCTTGTTGCCGGGATAGCCGCGCACGATTTCTCGCAGCGACGCGAGCACATCGCTGTCGTTGCCGTTTTCGCGGACGCGAATCAATACGCCGTTGGAGAAGCGGGCCGAGAGTTCTTCGAGCGGAATCAATTCCTGCACGATGAGATTTACCTCTTCGCTGCCCGGTCGGCGGTCGACGGTGGCACGTAGCGCCAGCACCGCATCGGCCTTTACCAAGTGGCCGAACTCCGCGAACTGCTCGGGCCAAAGGATGCAACGCACGATGCCGACCAGGTCTTCGAGATCCCACATGGCGTACTTGGTATGCGTGCTGCCGGGGCGGGGCGTTTTCGTGTGCGAAAACTTGAGCGCTGCCAACATGCCGCCGACGAGAACTTCGGTTCGGGCGTCAAGGTTCGACAGTTGCGACGAGTCGTGTGAGCAGAATGTTCGTAGCGTTTGCTCGAATGGCGCGAGTGGGTGACTGGTGAGATAGAAGCCAAGGACTTCCTTCTCCATTGCCAGCATTTCTTTTTCGCCAAACTCGGGCAGATTGGGGAGCGCGATATCGGTCGCCGAAGCCGCGTTCTCGTCGTCGCCCTCGAACAACCCGCGCTGACCGCTGCGGCGATCGGCTAAAACCGCCGCGCCGCATTGCATCGCCCGATCGATCGCCGCCATCAGTTGCGCTCGCTTTGCGCCGAGCGAATCGAACGCACCGGCTTTGATCAGCGTTTCGATCGTGGCCCGGCTGCATGCCTGCGGATCGACACGCTCGCAAAAATCAAACAGATTGGCAAACGGCCCGCCCTGTTGGCGAGCCGCCACGATCGCCTCCGCCGCACCGCTGCCGCAGCCCTTTATGGCGCTCAGACCGAACAAGATTTTGCTGCAGGCCAGGGGCCGACCATTCTCAGCGGATGGTGCCCGCGCCTCGGCGCGTTCTACAGCAAAATCCACGAATGAGCGATTTACATCCGGCGGCACGACCTCGACAGCCATCCGCTCGCAGTCTTCCATGTGCTCGACGAGGGGGTCCTTGTTCTTGAAATTCCTGCCCTGAATATCGCCCGACAACAGCGCGGCCATGAACTCCACGGGGTAATGCGCTTTCAAGTACGCTGTCTGATACGCGATCAGCGCATAGGCAGTGCTGTGCGATTTATTGAAACCGTAGCCGGCGAATTTCTCGATCTGGCTGAACAGCTCCTCGGCTGTCCGCTTGTCGAGGCCTTGGTTCTGAGCGCCGTCGATAAAGTCTTCGCGGAACTTGGCAATCGTTTCCAACTTCTTTTTGCTGATCGCCTTGATGCAACTGTAAGCGTCAGCCAGTGGAATGCCGCCGAGCAGGTTCAGAATGCGCATCACCTGCTCTTGAAACACCATCACGCCGTGGGTTTCTTCCAGCACGTCCTTCATCACAGGATGCGGGTAGTACGCCTGCTTGCGGCCGTGCTTGACTTCGATGTAATCGTCGACCAGACCGCCTTCGAGCGGGCCGGGCCGATAGAGCGCATTGGTGGCGATGATGTCGCGAAAATGGTCGGGCCTCATCCGCTGCAGCAGGTCGCGAATGCCACCGCTTTCAAACTGGAAAATGCCTTTCGTTTCGCCACGGCAAAACAACGCGAATGCTTCAGCGTCGTCCAGCGGAAAGCTATGCGGATCGATTCGTTCGCCGCGCGATTGTTCGACGAGATCGACCGCTTTGGCCAGGATTGTGAGGTTGCGCAGGCCGAGGAAATCCATCTTCAAGAGGCCGGCGCGCTCCACGTCGCCCATCGCCCATTGGGTGATGATCTCTGATTTGCCCTTCACGTACTGCAGCGGCACGTATTGATCGACCGGCCGTTCGGCAATCACGACGGCGGCCGCGTGCGTGCCGACGTTCCGAGCGAGGCCTTCGACCTTCATCGCCAGGTCGATCAGCTCGTGGATTTCGCCGTCGGAGTTGTATGTGCGGCGCAGATCGTCGCTCTGCTCAAGCGCTTCGCGCAGCGAGATCCCCAGTTGGTCGGGCACCATCGCCACGATTTGATCGACGCGAAAGATTGGCATGCCTAGTGTGCGACCGACATCTCGAATCGCGGCCCTGGCGGCCAGCGTGCCGAACGTGCCAATCTGGGCGACGTTCGCCTCGCCGTACTTATCCTTTACATATTGAATGACTTCGCTGCGGCGATCTTTGCAGAAGTCGATATCGATATCCGGCGCTTCGCGGCGGTTCTCGTCCAAAAACCGCTCGAACAAGAGGCCATATTGCAGCGGACATACGTGGCTGATACGCAGCGCATAGCACACGAGCGAACCGACGCCGGATCCGCGAGCCGTGCAGGGGATCTTTTGCTCCACCGCGTAACGCACGAAGTCCCACACGATGAGGAAATA
>DASZZA010000711.1:0-1505 GCA_035545135.1 Lacipirellulaceae bacterium
CAAACGCCGCCGGGAGGACTCTCCGCGGCTGGCACTGAAAAGGTCGCAAAACACATTTAGCCGACAGTCGGTGTTACCGCCGCTTCTCATGCAAGCACCAACCGCCGCACGTCCTCCTCAATCCGCCCCGGCTTCACCACCGACCCGTACCGCCGCACGACGTTCCCCGCTCGATCGACCAGAAACTTCGTGAAGTTCCATTTGATCCGCGTCGTCCCCAACAACCCGCGACGCGCTCGCTTCAGATATCGATACAACGGATGCGCCCCCGGCCCATTCACCTCGATCTTCGCAAACATCGGAAAGCTCACGTCATACGTCCGCTTGCAAAACGATTGAATCTCCGCCTCGTTGCCCGGTTCTTGATTTCCAAACTGATCGCACGGAAACCCGAGCACCTCGAACCCGCACTTGCGATAGCGTCGATAAAGTTCGTCCAGCCCCGCATACTGCGGCGTAAACCCGCACCGGCTCGCCACATTCACCACCAGCAGCACCCGGCCGCGAAAAACATCGAGCCGCTGGCGCCGGCCGTCGATCGTGGTCACTTCGAATTCGTAGATATCGCCCATGGAACCAAAAGCTGTCCAGCCAGTCGGCCCCGAGAGCCAGTGGCCGCCGTTATGGAATCGCTGGTAGTCTTTTGTCCGTAGTCAAAGCTATAATTGGAAATGCACTGCTGAACACCTCGACCTTATACCACAATGTGTCTTTGAAATCTTGCAGGCTCAACCGATGTCCACGATTAGTCCCAGCCACATTCACATGGACGAGCGCCATGTCGCCTGGATCGACGACACGAATATCAAAGTTATTGAAGTCGCGCTGGAGCACATCGCTCATGGCTCGAGCTCCGATGAAATCTTCGAGCAGCACAATGGCTACCTGACGATGGCGCAAATTCACGCCGCGCTAATGCACTACTATGACCATCAGGCCGAATATGATGCGGAAATTGACCGGCAGCTCCGCGAGTACGATCGCTTGCATTCACGCGACCACGATTCGCCAGGGCGACGCCGGCTGCGCGAGTTGGGTAAACTATCGTGAGCGTACGATTGTACATGGATGTGCATGTCCGCCGCGCGGTGACGCAGGGACTTAAGCGCCGCGGCGTCGATGTCGTGACCGCTCAAGAAGATGAGCGCGCTCGCTCGACGGACGATGTTCTATTGGATCGCGCCCATACGTTGGGCCGAGTCGTGTTCAGTCAGGATGACGATATGCTCCGAGAAGCTCGCCGTCGGCAGAAAAATGACGATGCCTTTGCTGGGGTCATCTACGCGCACCAGCAGCGCATCACAACCGGGCAGGCAATTCGGGATTTGGAACTCATCGCCAAAGTCTATGAACCCGCAGACCTCGAAAATCGCGTTGAGTACTTGCCGTTATAATCCCGCCCCGCCGCAGTAACCTGGCCCTGGCGGCAATGCGACACTTGCACATTCCCTGCTAGCCACGTCGCGGGTGGCCAAAACTGCTTGTTGAATATCCGTTCACTATCT
>DASZZA010000712.1:0-3851 GCA_035545135.1 Lacipirellulaceae bacterium
GGCCTACAAGATGCCCACGGTACCAATGTCGCTCGTTCGCAAGCTCCGGACAGTCAGCGGCGGATCAGCGCCAATCCTCGGTATTCCAGGCTGATCATAACGACCTAGAGAATAAGGTCCGACGGAAGGTGGCGGAGGGAGAGGAACTGGAAACCAACATTCTCCAGACGTTTCTGAGCAAATCTGCGAACTGTCGCAAGTCGACGTGTGGACGCCGATGTGGGGGCAAATTTAGGTGCCAATTGACCATGTCGTCTTCTGCAGCTTCAGCGTTCCGTCTTCAAACCGAGCGACGTTGCCTGGCGCCCACGCCGTACCACGCGCTCATCTCGTAGCCTAGAACAAACGCGCCTACGGCCGGAAATCCGGTAGTGCGTCCGAGCGCATGCGCTGGTTACTCCGAGTCCGCGCAGCTATAGATTGTTAAGCATTTTCTCGCCTGTCCTGATCTCGTACGAGCCAATACACGCCGCCAAGTGCCAGGACCGCAATAGCAAGCGCAAAAAGCTGCTGGACCTCTGCTATGGACATATCCATGATCATCAGCTTTCGTACGATCGCGAGCAGCGCGATAAGGATGACCGTGCGAACCTGCACGACACCTCGATCGCGTTCTGCGATCACCAAAAGGGACCGTTCGAATTCGAGAGCGATGATCACCGTAAAGATCATTCCGAATACTGCCTGGAATGCGGAGTAATCGGTTGGATCGAAGCCGCTCGCAAAAATGCTCGCGAAAACCTTCAGCACAAGGTTCCACACCGCGACCACGACCAATATAGCGATCAGGCTACTGAGAATGAAGATTACGGTGTGCTCAAACTTCTGGTAGAGCGACAGCTGCTTCCATCGTGCACGCACTTCCGCAAACTCGTCAGTCATGCGCATCGTCACCTCCATCTTTAAGCTGCTTGCGCTGCTCGATCGGCGTTGGCGGCATGCGCGTGCCCCGCTTGGGCAAGAGAGGCCGAATTCTCCGCGTCCTCAAGGTCGATCAACGCATCAACCACCTCATCCAATCGCGAAGGCTCTCCTTCCGGCATTCCTTCCGTCATCGCGACCTCGATGAGATAAGCGTCCAATGCCCACCGGCCCAGAATTTCACGCTTCTGCTCCATGGAAAGTTTCGGATCGCGCAGCACTTCATCCGGGCTGGCAAAGCAAGCCGCGGGATTGACCAATGCGCGATCGGTTCCGACAGGATATCGCCCGGTATCCAATCCGAGCGTGCGTTCAACCCATTCGAGCCGCCACGGCCTGCCCGATGGACGGTTCCGGTCGCGGCGGTCCGACGTCGAAGTTGCGCGGAACTTTGCCATGGTGTCTTCTCCCAATCCGTGCACGACGAATGCGAGCCCCTGCCGGCGCGCATACGCGATGGCCGCTCCCGCCGTCGGAAAGGTCAGTTCGACCTGTGTCAGCGTGTCATCGCCGCCGGTCCATCCCATGAGCGGTTCGATGAACGGCGGCGAGCGGCGCTCGAAGCGCAGCTTCCACATTCGCGTGTTCGCCCGTCCCGATGTCATCGCTGACCGTGCCGGGCGATAGATCACCGCAACGGCATCCGGCGGAAACGTCGAAGGCGTGAGCGAAGCTTGCGGCACGCCGACCTGTTCTTTACAATGTTCTTTTGCGCTCATGATCGGCTCCGGGGAGCATTGTTCGGCACATCAGCGGGAGCGGCGCGCTCCCGCTGATGATGTCCGCTCAATTCCCGTTGATCGGGATGCGCTTGGCCTGTCGTTGCGCTTCCGGCAGTTTCGGTAAAGTCACGGTGAGCACGCCATTGCGGAACGACGCGCTGACCTTGTCCTCCTCGATGTCTTCCACCGGAATACGACGCTCGAAGCGGCCATAGTAGCGCTCGCTGAACAGGCGGTCCTCGTCTTCCGTCTCAGTCTTCTTCTCACCTTTGATGGCGAGCACGCCGTCTGACAGCATGACCTCGACATCCTTCTCTTCGAGGCCGGGGAGTTCGGCGATAACTTTCATTTCCTTGTCGGTCTCGCCCACCTCGATGTTCGGCCACGACCAAGCGCGATCGAACACCTGGTTGACCCCGAACGGAGCGACGTCGAACTCACGGAAGAAATCGTCGAACAGACGAGTCATTCCACGATGCAGAGGAAGAAAAGGCGTTCCCTCCTCGGTACGTCGCAACGGAACGTGGCGGCTTCGGTTCCAGGGAATGAGATCTCTTACATTCATGGTCACACCTCCTTTGTTAGCTCCCGCCGCGCGGCAAAGCCGCGCGCGGGGAACTCGATTAGGCCTGCGGCGGAGCCGCTCAGGCCGCTTGTTTCTGCTCGATTTGCTGGTTGTCTTGGCCGGTGACGCCAGACTTGATCTCGATCCGGCGCGGCTTCATCGCTTCCGGCAGCTTCTGTACCAGGTCGATGTGTAGCAGCCCGTTCTCGAACGATGCGCCCTTCACCTCCACGTAGTCGGCGAGAGTGAACTGACGCAAGAACGGACGGGTAGCAATGCCCTGGTAAAGGTACTCGCGATCACCCTTCTCTGCCTTGCG
This sequence comes from Lacipirellulaceae bacterium, assembly GCA_035545135.1. Lineage (GTDB taxonomy): Bacteria > Planctomycetota > Planctomycetia > Pirellulales > Lacipirellulaceae > JABDGM01. Next base: position 2,528 of record DASZZA010000712.1, read on the forward strand.
GCCTTCGACGGTGAACGTGTTCTGTTCCGCCGTCACGGTGATCTCGTCCGGATTGAAACCGGCCACAGCCATCGAGACGCGATAGCTGTCCTCACCCATACGCTCGATGTTGTAGGGCGGATAATTTTCCTCGCCCGCCATTCGAAGCGAATCGTCGATGAGGTCGAACAGGCGGTCAAAACCAACAGTCGACCGCCAAAGGGGAGTCAGGTCGAAGTTTCTCATAGCCACATTCTCCACTGAGCAACACGGATATGAGCGTGCGCCGGACGCGCGCCGACGCCCGCACCAGACCCACAATGGGCGTCTGGCGGCGGACGATTTAGGAAGGCACTTAAACATTTCAAGAGGTGTACCTTGCCAGTTAATTAGTTGAAATATATCGTGATACACGCTCTCATATGCATTTACTGGCCAGGATGCTGATAACACGCGCAACCAATGGCTCAAGGATGCAATGGTACGCCAGATTCCCCTCATCTACTTCTACGGTGTTGCACCCGCCATCTATGAGCCCCTGTTTCCGGCCTATGTCGTCGACTGGAACCCTGGCACGCTCAGCTGCAGCCTGTCCTTCTCAACCGCTCTTGATCTAGCCGGCGCAGCTCCGCCGCAGGCACCTGAGCGGCGATATGCTCTTCGGACAATCCAGCAGAGAGGTGAGCAATCTCGCCATCAAGCACATGCATGGCACGCGCTTCAGGACGGGTCCTATAGCAAAGAAGCAATATCGCGCGAGCGCGCCATGAATCCCGAACTGAACGGCGGAAATCTGTACCGAGAGAACCAAAAGCTGCTGCGCGATCAACGCTCACGTTGAATTACGGTTGCTCCCGGTTATCCGGGCGATTTTGCGAAAAGTCCGGAGGTCGGTGTCACAAAAAGCGATTCAAAATCAGCCGCTTACGAGTTCCGTACTAAATCCGCGCAGTCGGGAGGTTTGGAGACAAATGGCCGGAGAGAACGAATTTCGGGTCTCGGCCGGTGCGGCGCAGTGCGGAGGTTTTCGCGCGAAGCCCATGGATATTGGCGATTCACCGCGCCAAACCCCAGCAGAGAATGTTGCTCGCGGCAGAACTGGCGGAGAGAGTGGGATTCGAACCCACGATACGGTTTCCCGTATACACGCTTTCCAAGCGTGCGCCTTCAGCCACTCGGCCACCTCTCCAGCAAAGTCTCTCTAAAGGCGCACGCACCTTGATGTAAAGACGCGCGCCAGAGGCGCGCTGGTGCGCCTTCAGCCACTCGGCCACCTCTCCGGCGGGCACCGTCATGAAGGCGCAGACGGGATTTTTCAAGTCGCCGCAGCGTTTAATTGAGGTGG
>DASZZA010000713.1:0-4803 GCA_035545135.1 Lacipirellulaceae bacterium
ACGAAATCGACCTTTTTGCTCTGCTCGAAGCATCAACGATGGCGAAGCAATCGAAGCCGTTTTATTTGGATCAGTTTGCCGATGAGCAGACGCAGAATGTAATTCGGTCGCGCCTTGCCAATCGTCCCGAATTAGGGCGCATTAAGAAACGGACCGAGCGCATAATCTCGATCACAGGACAAGGGGCTGATGCCTTTCGAACTCGCGTCCGCGTCGTCAAAGAGCGCAACACCCTCACCCCCGAAGACCTCGAATCCGGCGCCTGGCGCGAAATCAAGCTCCGCCCTTACGATGTCAAACTCGCCGCCAAGGACATTTACCCGGCCAAGATCCATCCGCTCCGCAAGATCATCGAGCAAACTCGCCGCGCGTTTCTCGAAATGGGCTTCACCGAAGTCGCCAGCCCGATGATCGAATCGGCCTTCTGGAACTTCGATGCACTCTTCCAGCCCCAAGATCACCCGGCCCGCGACATGCAGGACACGTTCTACATGCGCGAGCCCGCCATTACCCCGCTACCCGGTGAAGAAAAAGGGGACGGGATTCTTTTTTCGGGACCGGCGGCCAATAGAAATGAAGCCAGCGAGAAAAAGAATCCCGTCCCCTTTTTCGGCCGCGATATCGTCGAAAACGTTCGGCGCACACACGAGGACGGCTGGGAAACCGGCAGCGAAGGCTGGGGCTACACTTGGAGCCCCGAGCGCTCGCGGCAAGTCGTCCTCCGCACGCACACCACTGCCGCAACCATCCGCGCCCTGGCCGTCCACCCCAACCCGCCTGGCAAATTCTTCTGCGTCGGCTGGACGTACCGCAACGAAACAATCAGCTTCAAACACCTGCCCGTATTCCACCAGGTCGATGGCATCATCATCGACGAAGAGGCCAATCTCGCTTCGCTGATGGGCACTCTGCCAGAATTCTATTCCAAAATGGGCTTCGGCCGCGTGAAGTTCAAACCGGCGTTCTACCCCTACACCGAGCCGAGCGTCGATGTGGTCGTCTACATGGAGTCGCGCGGCAAATGGATCGAAATGGGCGGCGCCGGCATCTTCCGACCGGAAGTCACGCTCCCCCTCGGCTGCAAATACCCAGTCCTGGCCTGGGGCCTCGGCATCGAACGCCTCGCCATGATCCGCTTCGGAGTCTCGGACATTCGCGAACTCTACGGCACCAGCCTCAACGAACTAGAAAAGGTACCGCTATGCCGCTGAGTAGAAAAGGATACAGGATGGCGGATGCAGGGGGCAGGGGAAGAAGACCTGTGTCTCGTGCCTCATCCTCGCATCCTGCATCCCGCATCCTGTCGCCGGAGGCGACACCATGCCCATAGTGAACATCGACCTCGCCTGGCTCAACCGCCTGTTGGGCAAACCGTACCCGACCGAAACGCTTCGCGAATCGCTCGAGCAAATCGGCTGCGACGTGGAAGACATCGTCGACATTGAGCGCAGCCGCTGCCCGCAGTGCGGTTCCTTGGTCGAGCACCCACTCGGTCAGGACGAAGTAAAAGTCTGCACCATTTGCAGCTTCGAGTCGGAAGTGCCGTTCAAGCGTGCCGGCCGTCAACAAGTCATGCGGCTCGACCTATTAGCCGACCGCCCCGACCTGTTCGACGTCGGCGGCCTGGCCCGCGCTCTTCGCGGCACCCTTGGCATCGAAACAGGTCTGCCCAAGTACGCTACCAAACCGTCCGGCCTTACCGTGAAGGTCGACAATTCGGTCACCGACAAATCGAGCTACCGCCCGTTTATCGCCTGCGCCGTGATGACGCTGCCACCCGTCGACGAAACGAGCCTGGTGGCCATCATGAAGCTACAGGAGAACCTCCACTGGGGCGTCGGCCGCGACCGCAAGCTGGCCTCCATCGGCGTCTACGACATGTCAGCGATCAGCGGCGACATCACCTACCGCACGATCGACCCCGACAACGAGCCGTTCACCCCGCTCGGCATGCCCGGCCGCAAAATGACCGGCCGGCAAATCCTTGAATCCCACCCCAAAGGCACCGCCTACGCCGAGCTACTCGCGAATCACATGCGCTACCCCGTGCTCGTCGATTCGAAAAACCACGTCCTCTCGATGCCGCCCATCATCAACAGCGAAGAGACCAAGCTCAAGCAGCGCACCACGCGAGTCTTCATCGACGTCACCGGTATCAGCCAGGCCGCCGTCACCAAATCGCTCGACACGCTTGTCTGCTCATTGGCCGAAATCGGCGGCACAATCGAGACTGTCACCATCATCGACGCCGACGGCAAGGAGCGCAACACCCCCGACCTGACGCCACGCACAAAGCAAATCGACATCGCTGAAGCACGGCGCTGGCTTGGCCTGTCACTGGACAACCAATCACTGACCAGCGCGCTTCAGAAAATGCGCTTCGATGTCATATTGAGCCGAGCCGATTCCGCTCCCGGTTTTTCAACTCATAAGTCCCCAGCCCCTAGCCTCCAGCCCCTCACTGTTTCTTTTCCCGCATACCGCACCGATATTCGACACATGGTCGACCTCTTCGAAGACGTCGCCATCGGCTACGGCTACACCAACATTGAGCCGCGCTTGGTGCGCTCCATGACGGTCGGCGCACCGCGCCCCGAGGAATCGCTCAGCGACCGCGTACGCCAGGTACTCATCGGCCTGGGCTTCAGCGAAATCATGAGCCTGCCGCTGACCACCGAAGCGCACCAATTCGAGCGGCTGCGAATCCCTGTTCCCGCTCACTATCCCCAAGTCGCGAACCCCAAACTGAAAGCGTACAACGTCGTCCGAACGAATCTCATGGGCGGACTCTTGGAAGCGCTCCGCGAAAACCGCCGCCGCCCCATGCCCATTCGACTCTTCGAAATCGATAACGTCGTCGATCTCGACGACGCGGCCGAAACCGGCGCCGCCGAAACACGCAACCTCGCGCTCGTCGAAATCGGCCGCGAAAGCGGCTACGCCACCGCCCGCAGCACGATCGACGCTCTCCTTCGCGAACTCGGCTGGGACGCGGAGTACACGGCCATCGAACACCCCACCTTCGTCCCCGGCCGCGCCGCATCGTTCTCCGTCAACGACCAACCCATCGGCATCCTCGGCGAGGTCCACCCGGAAGTTCTCATCAACTTCGGCCTCACATATCCCGTCGCCCTTGCCGAACTCACGCTCCAACGTGTGTTCTAAGACAAGCTCGCGCAGAGGCGCAGAGGGCGCAGAGACAGAATTTTCGCCGCCCGCTGTCTCCGCGTCCTCTGCGCCTCTGAGTGATACCTTCCCACCCCATGTGGAATAGGCAATGGCTGTGACATAGAATAGCGGCGAACACAAGATCGATAGCTTCCAACAACTGAATCCATCACGTTATTGCCAACGATCTCGGAATTTTTTTTGAAGACCATCGCAGCGCGTCCCAACGTACGCGCCCTCGGCTTCATTCGCGATGGCCAATTGCACTGGCGCACCTGGCGCGAAGTTGCCACCGATGCTGCAACTCTCGCTGCCAAAATCCGCGCCGCCGGCGTCGCGCTAGGCGACCGTGTCGCCCACGTTTCGGAAAACCGCTACGAATGGATCATCACGGATCTTGCGTTGCACCTGGCCGGCGCGGTCCACGTCCCCATCCACGCCACGCTTTCCGGCCAACAAATCGCTGAGCAAATCACCGACTGCGGAGCAAGACTGGCGTTCGTTTCAAGCGAAGATTTACTGGCCAAGTTCGCCACCCGCTTCGACCACCAAATCCCCGTTTGGCTCCACGACGAACGTCCGTCTACCGCACCGACGCCGACTTCAGCTTTCCCTCCCCCCCGCATCGTGCATCCCGCATCCTCCTCCCTCGCCACGATCCTCTACACCTCCGGCACCACCGGCCGCCCGCGCGGCGTCATGCTCAGTCACCACAACCTAGCCTGCAACGCGGCCACCGTCTGCGCGGCACACGGTGTCGATCCAAACCACACGCTGCTCTGCGTCCTGCCATTGAGCCACATCTACGCCCGCACGTGCGACCTCTACACATGGATCGTCAGCGGCTCCCGGCTGGTATTGGCCGAAAGCCGCGATACTCTAGTCCGCGACTGCCAACTAGCCCAACCGACCGCGCTCAACGCCGTTCCCTTCGTCTACCAACGTGTGATGGAAGCTGTCTGCAACAACGCGGCAATCGACGAGCCGACCGCGCTCCGCTCCGTGTTCGGCCCACAAATGAAAATGCTCTTCTGTGGCGGCGCGCCCGTCGCGCCCGATGTCGAAGCTTGGTACACGACGTGCGGTCGGCCGCTCCTCACCGGCTACGGCATGACAGAAGCATCACCGGTCGTCGCTGTATCCACCTGCCGCGAGCGCCGCGTAGGAACCGTCGGGCCGGTGCTCCCAGGCGTCGAAGTGCACATTGCGGACGACGGCGAAATACTAGTTCGCGGCCCCAATATCATGCTCGGCTACTGGAAGGACGAAGCCGCCACCGCCGACGCAATCCGCGACGGCTGGTTCCACACCGGCGACTTGGGCGAATTGGATGCCGATGGTTTTCTCACCGTACGAGGCCGCAAGAAAGAGCTCATCGTCCTTTCGACGGGTAAAAAGGTTTCTCCCACGCGAGTCGAAGGCCTCCTCACCACGTCGCCATTCATCGACCAAGCGGCCGTCTTCGGCGACGGCCAATCCGGCCTCGTCGCACTCATCGTGCCATCAGACCTCACCGACCGGCGTACCGCTTGCGGTGTAGCTCGCCGCGACTTCTTCGCCGACGAAATCGCCAACTGCCTCAAAGCGGCTGCCCAGGAAGAACAAATCCATCGCTTCGCGCTCCTCCATCGCCCT
>DASZZA010000714.1:0-4319 GCA_035545135.1 Lacipirellulaceae bacterium
GTCATTCGTCCATGGCCGGCGTGGCCGCCGGCGCCAAAAAAATGACGCGCCCTTACCCGATTCGAGCGTCAAGACTCCAATACGCAGTCGTCGAGCTGCTTCGGCACGTCGGTGAGCACTTCGTGGCCCGTACGGGTGACCAACACGTCGTCCTCGATTCTTACACCACCCCACCCCGGCACATAAATTCCTGGCTCCACAGTAACAATCATTCCCGGCCGAAGCTTGGTCCTTTGACCGACGGCCAATCGCGGCGCTTCATGAATCTCCAGGCCGGTGCCGTGTCCCAACCCGTGGCCGAAGGCCTTGCCAAAACCGGCGCGCGAAATGATATTTCGCGCTACGCGATCCACCTGTTCACACGTGCGGCCGGGCCGAATTGCGTCGATCGCCGCGAGCTGCGCTTTGAGCACAACTCCATATATTTTCCGAAGTTTGGGCGAGATTCTACCGGTGACGATGATTCGCGTCAAGTCACTCATGTAGAGCCCCGAGTTGACGCCCCAGTCGACCAGAGTGAAGTCGCTCTCGCTCAATCGGCGCTTCGTTGGCGTGGCGTGTGGCAGCGCCGCGCGTTCGCCCACGGCGACGATTGCCGGGAAGCTGAGCGACTTCGCGCCGAAACGGCGGGCCTGATATTCGAGCTCGGCGGCAACTTCGAACTCGGTCATGTTGGGCGTCAAGCTGGCCCGCACGACGTCGTACGCGCGGCGAGCCTGTTGGCAGGCGAGTCGCGTTGCTTCGATCTCGCTCTTGTCCTTGGTGATGCGCAGCCGTTCGACATGGTTTTCCGTTACAACGATTTGAACCTTCGACAGCGCTTTTTCCAGCGATTGCTGAAACGAAACGGTGGCTGAATTTCCCTCGATGCCGAGTCGCCCGACTTTCGCTTTCTCAATCACGTTGACGACAGCCGACAGCATTTTCACGCCGGGGTCTCGAACTTCGAGCGTCAATCCGGGGCACTCTTCTTCGAGCTGAGTCGTGTAGCGCGGGTCGGTGATGAGCGTTTCGCTATCGAGAGTCGCCAGCAAGTAACTGTCGTCGCCGGTGAATCCGGTGAGGTAGGTCACGTTGGTAAAATTCGTGACCAGCAGCGCATCGGCATGGGACTCGCGAATGAGAGATCGCAGTTTTTTGCGGCGGGCGGTGAATGACATGGTGCTATGATACTGTGCAAAAGCAATGGCCGTATAGAGAGATCGCAGGAGTCACCTATCGCAATGAATCTTCGATCGAACGGCGGTCGCGGGGAAGTAACAAGCCTGTGCCGCTGTCGCCGGCGTGGTACGATGCATTTGGCGCAATGGCCGCCTCGGTTGGGCCGAGTCAGCCGCGAAGCACAACTAACGATTGCATATCGTCATGTCGAACTCGCCGCAGCCGCCGAAGACTGGTTTGCTTCTTAGCGGCGGCATCGATAGCGCTGTGTTGTTGGGACATCTGCTTGCGCACGATTGGCAAGTCGTGCCGTTCTATGTGCGAACCGGTTGCGTTTGGCAGGCGGCCGAGCTGGCGGCGGTGCGACGATTCCTGGCTGCTCTCCGACAGCCGCGGCTGCGAGAGTTGGTCGTTTTCGATCTGCCGATTGCGGATCTGTACGGAGACCATTGGAGCCTGTCGGGCGCCGATGTGCCCGATGAGCGTACGCCGGATGAAGCGGTCTACTTGCCGGGACGCAATCCGCTGCTGCTCATCAAGCCCGCGTTGTGGTGCCGGATGCACGGGATTGGCCATTTGAATCTGGCGACGCTGGCCAGCAATCCGTTTCCCGATGCAACGCCCGAATTCTTCGCCCGCTTCGAGGCGATGCTGCACGCGGCGATGGACGGCGAGGTGCACATTTCGCGGCCGTTCGAGCAGCTCAGTAAGCAGCACGTGTTGGAATGGGGCCGCCACTTGCCGCTGGGGCTCACATTCTCTTGCCTCAAACCTGCCGACGGGTTGCATTGCGGACACTGCAACAAGTGCGCCGAGCGGCAACGCGCGTTTCGAGAGCTCGGAATCGATGACCCGACCGAGTACGCAACTGAAAAGTAGAATGTTCCCATTGGTTCACCATGCCGATAGCCAGATTCAGGCCGGGCCGTTCGCTTCAATGACGCTGGGTGCCACTGCTGGCTTTGCCCAGCAGTGCTGCCTTGTCGCGCTCGACTTGCAGTTTGAACGCTGTTTACAATTTCCAACCGCAAGGGTCCGGCAGAAGAAGCACTGCTAACAAGTTAGCAGTGGCGCCCGGCGTTGTCCCGTTCGCGACTCGAAACCTGGGGTAGACCGCGTCGCGGCCAACCCCAGGCTGAATGATTCAATCCCTTCGGGATTGGCAATCGACAGCAGTTGCATAATGTTGTTACGCGTCGGGTTTGTGGCTCTTTGACCGCGCAGAGATCATTAGGAAGCACGTGCGGAGTTAGCGGCACACGTAAATCGAGCCACGGTTTCATTGCACGTACCTCGGGCGGTGGTACAATGACGGCCGATGCCGGGTTGGGGCTCGTCTGACCGTGGATGTCAATGGCCGGGTGACTTTCCCGCGATCGCACTGGGGGTGCAACATGCTTCGACTGTCGATTGCGGCGGGGATTCTGCTGGTGGCCGCCTCTACGTCTTCGGCCGTGGAATTTCAGCAAGGCCTGGACGTTTCCCACTTCCAGGGAGCGATCGACTGGAACGCCGTTCGAGATGCGGGCATTAAGTTCACGTTTGCAAAAGCGACCGAGGGCGTCGATTTCGTCGACGCGAATTTTCACAGCTACATGGCGGGAGCGATTGCGGCCGGCGTGCCGATTGGGCCTTATCACTTTGCGCGGCTCAATAGCGGTGAAACTATCCCGACGGACGCCATCGACGAAGCCAATGATTTTGTCGACGCGATCCAGCAGTACTACAACGGACCCGCCATGGTGTTGCGGCCAGTGCTCGATTATGAGCAATTGCCGAACGACCCGGTGTCGCCCAGTGTGAAGGCGTACGTTTCAAAATGGATTCGTGACTTTAGCGGCGTCGTCGAACAGCGATTGGGAATGTCGCCGATCATTTACACTTGCTGCGGTTTCCATACGTCGACGTTTTTGGAAGCCGACATCGCACAGCACGACTTGTGGATTCGAGATATTACGGGAGGAAATACGTTCGATCCCGATTCGCCACCGCAGGCGAGCGATTTGGGAATTTGGAGCGATTGGAAGTTTTGGCAGTGGTCGGCCACTGGGAATGTGGCCGGTATCAGTCCGGTGGACCGGGATGCGTTCGAGGGCTCGATGGAAGAGTTGGCCCAATTCATACCGACCTATCACGCGGGCGACTTCGATGGCAGCGGCACCGTGGATGCCGCCGACTATGTGTTCTGGCGCAAGGCGCTTGGCCAATCGGTTCACTTGGGCACCGGGGCGGACGGCAACTTAAACGGAACCGTAGATAGCGACGATTTCCGAGTTTGGCAGGCCAATTTTGGGGCCGTCTATGCCGCGGGACTAGGAGCGGCCGTGAGTTCTGTTGGAGTTGTGCCGGAAGCTGATGGATGCGTGTTGGCGCTGTTCGCCATTTTCGGTGCGACGGCCGTGTATCGCAGAGACCGTTTTGGTCGCGTAGCCCTGCTTCAAGAACCAGCGGGTAGCCCTGGTTATTGAACCAGGCCGGCGCAGCCACAAGAAGCACACAACGGCGACCAAACCTCTCACCCGCTTACGCGGCGCCGGTTTAAGAACCGGTGCCACCCGCGACCGCGACACGAATGCCAATCATAAATTAGACCTGTCCCGTTTAATTGTCCCTGGGGATCCAGCACACAGTGCATTAATGGCTAAAAGAACATTCGATAATTTGAGCGCGAAGGAAGCCCAAACCGTCTTGTCTGAGTTCCTCGAAGATGGGCGGGCAAACATTGATATCGTGATTGCGCATGCAAATCGAGCGGGTGTACGCTGTGACTATACGATTGAGTCATTAGAACCTTTTCTGCACTGGGCGCGCTCGGAAATGCACACGCTCGCCAAGAATCCAGATGTGAGCGTTCCGGAGTTTATTCGGTCAACCGAAGATTACCAGCGTGGACTCTTCGACTTTGATGACCGTTCGAAAAATTTGCTTTGCTTTTCAGCGTATTACTTTGGAGAGTGCTTTGTTCGCAATTTTGCGCAGCTCAGATGGGCGGCAGGAAACATAGAGTATGCTGAGGCAAATATGCCCGTCGTAACGGGATTTTTGCATGATCATGAGTTGGCTCCCGTGTGGGTTCTGAACAACATCTTTCGTCGAATTATCAAACAACCTGGAAGAGTAAATGATATTAAGTTCGACTTTTGCACTTTAGGCGGCCA
>DASZZA010000715.1:0-3706 GCA_035545135.1 Lacipirellulaceae bacterium
GGAAGAGTTTTTCCTCTATTGCGAGGAGATCGATTGGTGCCTTACGGCTGCGCAGCAAGGTCTAAGGCTGGGATTTGCCGCCGGCGCCAAGGTTTTGCACCACCAGGGCACAAGCACGGGAAGATCCATTTCCGTCAGCGACCGCTCCAAGCTCTCCGTATACCTCGATGAGCGCAACAAAATGCTGGTGACACGGATCCACTTCCCGTCCCATCTGCCGGTTGCGAGCGCCGCCGCATTGTTGCTGTTGGCGCTGCGATACCTCCGCAAGGGAGCGTTCCGCCAATACTTCTACGGACTCTCCGGCTGGTTTGCAGGTCTTTTGGGACGGCGCGGCATCCCGCGGTTGCGATAAGGCGCCGAGGCAACGCCTAGTTCTGCTTTTTGCCCTGTGCCAGCGCGACTGTCGCATTGGGCGTCGCCGCAGGCCGTTGCTCAGCGCGCAATTTCACAGCGGACGCCTGCAGCCACAAATAAGCAGCCAAACCATCCTCAGAGAACCGGAAGCTGCGCACCCCATCGGCCTTGCTCTCGATCAACAATCCTATGCCGACCAAATCTGCCACCACAGACTCGGCGCGTTCAGCCCCTCCCCTGCTCGCGGCCCCCGCCCAAAGATCTTCCAGCCGGAACCAGCCATTCGACAAAAGCGATACACCGGCGATCATCCCCAGAAAGCCGACCAGATCTTCGCTCGTGTAATGTTTCAGCAGGTTGCGGACTCTGCCCGACATCCGCCCGTAAAACTCATTCGTGGCGGCCGCAATGGCGGCGATAACATCGGAGGCGCCAACACGCGCGCGCTGGGCGTCGATCGCATTCATGCCGGCATGATGGCCGAGCAGCGTTGCAAGATACGGCGAGCCATGTGCGGTGTAGACAATCGCACTTTCCGCCGCCTCGTCGAAGCTCAACCCGCACAATTGGGCGCCATTCCTGATCAGCGCTCTGATCTCGGCCGGCGGCATCCATGGAACCTGGAGAGCAAACAGGTTGCGCTGGATCGAAGGGATGTGTTCCAGAAGCTCGGTCAGATTGCCGGCGACACCCGCGATCACCAGCTGCACACGCACCAGACGATCCGACAAATTCTTGATCAACTCGGCTATGCTCTGTCGAAATTCCTTGGAATGCGACCGGTCGAATTCATCGAGCACTACAACAACGCGCGTACCGACCACTTTTGCAAGCATGTCACTGGCGACGCGCGGAGAGATCGGTGTGGCCGGCAGCAGTTCGGCTAGGGTCTTGCCCCCTTCAGCCTCGGGGGAGGTCGGCCCAACCGTGCTGTGGAACAGCATCGGGATGTGGGCGGCCACCGTCCGGAAGACCTCATCAAAGCTGGAGTCGGCGCCACAGGAGACATACACGACCAAATAGCGCGCTTCTCGTGCTGCCTGGGTAAGGACGTGCATGATCGAGGTCTTGCCAAGACCTCGCTCGCCATAGACGACCACATGCAGGCGCTGCTCTTCGATCGCCCGGATGACGGAGCCCAAAACATCGGAACGGCCGGCGAACCGCTTGCGGTCGCTTACAGGTTGCGACGGCGTGAAATATTCCAACAACTTCATGCGCGAGCGGGCGAAGCCCGAATCTGCCTGCGGCCCAAGTTGATCGCTGGCCGAAGCACGAAACCGCGGGAACGGCACATTGAGGCCTGCGCCAGAGTTCCTCTGGGCAGTCGTCGGATTGTCCGAAGGCTCGCTGGCCTTATCGCCGGCAGCGTCCTTGCTTCCGATGCCGATCCAGCCGGCGAACTTGCTGAAAGTCACAAAATCACCTTGCCGCGAACCTATTGAACCCAAACCATAAAACGGACGAATCCCATGATTAATACCGGATATGTGAATATTTTTCTACCAACTGGTATTGCCGCACCGCCCGGGCGTCTTGGTCCTCAGAATGAGACTGAATGTCCAGGCAGACGCTGGGTTAAGCAAGCGACGGGCCAAGCATGAGGAGCCTGCAGTAATCCCAGCTCCGCCATAATCGTATGCGATAGAGGATAACGAGTGCGGCGAATTTTTGACGGCCGGACAGCTTGTCGGACATCAAAACCCGCGGTGTATGGACAAAGGCGGATATGGGCAACAAAAGACAATTGAAAACCCAGGCCAGTTTTCCGCTGCGCTTCTTCAATTTCAGCATGTAGGTCTGCGAATTGATCCTGGCCCATTTGCGCTTGAGATCGGTCCAAGATCGGCGCGCCGGGTGCCCTACCGCCGCCTTACGTGCAAATCCAATATGAAAGCCTTTCGCCGAAGCGCGATGACACCAGTCGACATCTTCCGAAACACCGGTGGCAAAACCGCCCACCCGGTCGAACACATCCCGCCGGCAGAACAGATTGCCAGAGCCAACGAATCCCTTGCGTTCGAGATATTGCTCGATGTCGAACGCGAAAATGCATTCGAACGCTTCCGCGGGAGTCAATTTTCCTGGATCGTGTACAAGGACAGCGACGCTTCCCCCCACCACATCGTAGCCTGCCAAAGCCGCTAGTCCTTCGGCGAGCCATTGGGGCTCTGGAACACAGTCGGAATCCAGGAAGGCCAAAATTTCGCCGGCTGCCGCGGCGGCACCGCCGTTGCGCGCCGGGCCCGCGCCTTTCTCCACTATACTGATCAGGCGCGCACGCCCCGCAACAACCCTGGCGACCCCTTCCAGCCCCTGCGGTGAATTGTTATCCGCCACGATGATTTCAAATTCAGCCTTGGAAAGACTCTGCTTCGCCAGTGCCGAGAGGCAGATATCCAAGCCCTGCAAATCGTCGTAATGTGGTACGATCACGCTGACTTTCGAAGCGTCGACATTGCCAGGTCGTTGCTGATGCATGCAGCGGCAGTTCCAGCTACTTGTGAAAGAATGAACGGGGCATGGACACTATATATGATTGGGTGACCGTCGTCATATTCGGTGGCCTTGCGATCCTGTTTTTGCACCGTTCTACAGGCCCCACCCGACCGTCAGACCGGACTATTTACTATTTGCCACCCGCTCTTGGCTGCGCCGGCGCCAATTATCTGGGCAATCATGACCAGAAATGGACCGCCATCGCGTTAACAATTGCGGTTGTCGGTTACATCCTTTTCGTTCTGAAACCGTTTGATCGAGTCGAACTTTAACGAAGGTTTACGTCGATCGTGCAAACCGTTGCGCTCTTGCGGTTCCCACGAACACGCTGAGGCGGTCGCCCGGCACCTGGGCGAGCAAAGCGGGAATGAATATCGAAATCTCCTTGAACGCGATGCTCGCATCTGACTCAACCATGGAAAATCGGGCCAGCAAGCCGTCGGGAATATAGCGGTGCATGGCCGCGTCCAAGCGATTGAGGCGCTGCTCGGTAACACTCACCGGAAAATATTCCCCCAAGCGGGTCCAATAGACCAATGCCTGCCGTTGCTGGCTCGACTGAGCGACAAGCTGCCTGGCCGGAAGCGTCACGCCTTTTCCGATCTGCAGCTCGAGCGGAGTGCTGGCCGTCAATGCGAAACCAAAGGCGGGATAGCAGACTTCCGGCCTGTGAAGTTGCAGTTCGTTGCTCTGGCTGTCTCCATGCGCCATCAGCATCATGATCTGTGCGCCCGATCTGCGGTCGGTATACAGGCGTGCGACCGTCTCTCCATATAATCTTGCCTGGAGGCTGTCCGGCGTCTCAGGCGCATACAGATCGCTGACATCGCGAGAATCCCACGGCCCGAAC
>DASZZA010000716.1:0-6195 GCA_035545135.1 Lacipirellulaceae bacterium
CCAAAAGACGTTCACGGGAAACTGGCCGAGCCGGTGAGGTTCACAATCCGCGCGGAAAAATGTCCGAACCGGCGCGGCGTCGAAGCGGTAGTGCGGCACTTTGCGGGCAACGTTGTGCCGATGGGCGACGTGCTGGGCCGAGCGGCCGCGGGCGACTTCGAGGCGGTGTACCTCGTGGGCGGCGATCCGGAAGGCTGGATTACGGATGCACAGGCGGCGGCGCTGGAAAAGGTCGACACGGTCATCGTGCAGGACATTCTGCCGTCGCCCGCCAGCGGGCGAGCGACGTTCGTGTTGGCGGGCGGATCTTTCGCCGAGCGCGATGGGACGTTCGTCAATCATGCCGGGCTCGCACAGGCAATTCATCGCACCATACGCTCGCCGGACGAAGCAAAGCCGGACGGGCGCATTTTGTGGGACCTTGCGGAACGGCGCGGGCTGTTTAATGCGCCGGCGCTGCGGCGGGAGATTGGTGAGGCGATTCCGGAGTTGGCTGCGCTGGCGGTTGGGGAGTTGGGTGAATACGGGGTAAAGTTGACGACGTGATATCCAAGCCGCCGGCGTGACGGCGCGAAATAACCATGCCGACAAGCCGGCCGTTTGGATAGGCTTGTTGGATGAAATCATGAATGAACTGCTGGTCACATTGCTGACAATCGTGGTCGTGATGGGCGCGATCCTCACGGCGTGCATGTACCTGGTGCTGGCCGAGCGGAAGGTGTCGGCGTGGATGCAAGACCGTATTGGGCCGAACCGCGTCGGGCCGTTCGGTTTGTTTCAACCGGTGGCGGATGGACTCAAGGTTCTGCTCAAAGAAGGAGTGATCCCGTCGCACGTGGATAAGGGGCTCTTCATTGTTGCTCCGGCGATTTCGGTGTTCACCACGATGCTCGCGTTCGCGGTGGTGCCGTTCGGCCCGGTAGAAAATGAGCCATCGTGGTTTCGATTCATCATTGCGCCGCATATCGATATCGGGCTCGTGTTTATTTTCGCGGTTAGCAGCCTAGCCGTTTATGGCGTGATCCTGGGCGGCTGGGCGTCGAACAACAAGTACAGCGCACTGGGGTCGCTGCGTGCCAGTGCGCAAGTGGTGAGCTATGAGATCCCGCTCGGCATGTCGGTGCTGGGCGTCGTACTGCTTTGCGGCACGTTGAACTTGGAAAAGATCCTCACTCAGCAGGCGGCAGGCGGGTTTTTCAAATGGAACGTGTGGTTTCAGCCGTTGGCGTGCTTGATCTTTTACACCAGCGCGCTCGCCGAGTCGTTTCGGCTGCCGTTTGATCTATCGGAATGCGAACAGGAATTGGTGGGCGGCTACCACACGGAATACAGCGGCTTACGCATGGTGCTGTTTTTCGTCGGCGAATACATGCACCTCATCACGCTCAGCTTCATCACGGTGATCCTGTTTTTCGGCGGCTGGCAATTCCCCTGGATCGCGACGGCGGAAAGTGCCTATACGGGCGTCTGGCTGGTTAAGCTGCTAGTGCTGCTGGCGAAGGTAATCGCGAGCATCTTTTTCATCATGCTGATTCGCTGGACGCTGCCCCGTTTCCGTTTCGATCAGTTGATGGAACTGACGTGGAAGGTATTCATTCCGCTGGCGCTGGCGAATGTTGTCGCGGTGATGGTGGTGCGCCAATTCCATTGGAACTGGTGGTGGCTGCTGCCGATTTCGTTGGTGCTCTTGATCCTGGCCGGCATCATCGCGACGAGCGCCAAGCGTATGGAAATCAACCGTCGCGGGCGTGCGTCGTTGGCGACGGGGTAGAAATAATCGTACTGCACGAACGAATAAAGAATAATCACGCGGAGGCGCAGAGTGCGCGGAGGAACACTCGAACAACCTAACGGGAACACTCGAACCTATCCCAAAATGCCCCGGAGAAGGGGACAGTCCCATTTTTGCTCCGCGGACTCCGCAAAAATGGGGACAGTCCCCGGCAATTTGGGAGAGGCTCTGATCTACGCTAATCGCCACTGATGATTAGCGGAGATTAGTGATGATTAGTGTTCCTTCGGTTTCTCTGTGCCTCTGCGTGAGACATAGAACTATGCCAATTGATCCGAAAGATGTGGTTTGGGTGAAGGAGCCGGAGATCGGCTTCTGGGAGACGACGTTCCTCCCGGCGATCGCGAAGGGCTTGAAGACGACGTTTGGTCACGTGGCGAGTTACAAGCCTGTGACACAGCAGTATCCCGAGCAGCGGCCCGACTTGCCGCAGCAATATCGGGGCGTGCACCGGCTCAATCGCGACGAACAGGGCCGCGTGAAGTGCGTCGCTTGCATGCTTTGCGCCACGGCGTGCCCGGCGAATTGCATTGCGATCGAGGCCGCGCCGGCGCCGCCCGAATGGTCCGACCGCGACAAGTTCCCGGCTGCGTTTGTGCTCGACGAGCTGCGGTGCATCTACTGTGGCATGTGTGAGGAGGCGTGTCCGGTCGATGCCATCGAACTGACGCACATCTATGATGTCGTGGGCGAAACGCGGAAGCAGATGGTTTACGACAAGGAGAAGCTCCTTTCGATCTACGACCAAACGAAGGACAATCCAAAGGACCCGGTGCGCACGGGTCGCGGCCGTTTGGGGCCGGCATCTGAGCTGCAGCAATTGGCCACAGTGGCCCCGGCGACGGCGGTCGTCAGCGACGACCGTGCGGCCGATGCTCCAAGCCCCGGCGTGATTGGGCCGCCGCCGAAGATGATGGATTGATAGAAGGACCAATGACCAAGCGCCAATGACCAATTGAGGGGCGTTGCCAGTCGATCATTGGGACTTGGCCATTGGTTATTTCTCGCGCCTCCCCCCGAGGACGGATTCGAAATTTTGCGCGATGGCCGACTTCTTGGGCTGCCCATCCAGCGCCCTGTGGGTTAACATTTCGGGAACATGGATTGGATTTCGCAACATAGGCTGGAGATCTTTGCGCTCGCGCTCATTGCCGGCGGGGTGTGGTGGCTGATGCCGCGCCCGGCGCGGCTGCCGAAGTTCGTCGGGCTGCTGATGGCGATCTGCGGCGCTGGTTTGCTGGCCGGCCGGCTGCACGCGGCAGCGGGACCGAAGGCGCAATCGCTATTGTTTTTCGCCTTCGCGGCCGCGGCCATCCTGTCGACCATCTTGATGATTACGAATCGCAATCCCGTTTACTCGGCGCTGTGGTTCGCGATGGCGACGCTCAGCGTGTGTGGATTGTTCCTGATGCAATACGCACCGTTTCTGGCGGCGGCCACCGTCATCGTGTATGCGGGAGCGATTGTGGTAACGTTTGTGTTCGTTATCATGCTGGCCCAGCAAAGCGGGGCGACCATTTACGATCAGCGTCCGCGGCAGCCGCTGTTGGCGATTGTGTTTGCGATCCTGCTGCTTGCGGCACTCTTGAGCACGCTGCAAACATCGAGCGCGGTGGATTTTCAGTTCGCGAACCGGCATCTGGCGGCCGTGGCAGTTGAGCCCAATTCGCTTAGTCGTCCGCCAGCGGACCAATACGGTACGATGCTGGCGTTAGGCCGATCACTATTCGGCGATTACCTGTTTGCGGTCGAGTTAGGCGGCACGCTGCTCTTAGTGGCTACGATCGGCGCGATCGCCATTGCGCCGCGACGGCGAGGGGGGAGTCTATGATGGGCGACCTCGAATCGTACCTGGCCGTCGGCGCCGTGCTGTTTGTGCTCGGCGCAATTGGATTCTTTACGCGGCGCAACCTCATCGTGATGGTGCTGTCGGCTGAGATGATGCTGCATGGCGTTTCGCTCACGCTCGTGACGTTCGGGCGACTCCATGCCAGCCTGGAAGGGCAGGCGTTTACGATTTTCATTCTAACCGTTGCGGCCTGCGAAGCGGGACTTGCGCTGGCGCTCGTGTTAGCGCTTTATCAGAGGTCGAAGTCGCTCGACGTCGAATTCTGGACCGAGCTGCGGGAGCCCGATTTGCCGCCGCCGATGCTGGTCGACGATGCCGGCCAGATGCCGATGGTGACGCCGCCGGCGCGCTTCCCGCGGCTGACTCCGGCCGGGCGGGTTCCCGAAAACCTGGACACGGGCGATCGAGAGTTGGTTGATGACGCCGCGAGTCAGACGGCCGACGTGCCGACCGAGCCGCCGCAGCCGAAGGAAGTCATCAAGTCTGTGAGCCATTGAAATCTAGCGCACGATGCCTCCATCCGTTCAACATCTTGTTCTGTGGCTGATTCCGCTGGCGCCGCTCACGGCGGCCATCGTGACGGCGGCGGTCGGGCCTACGTTGTTGCGGCAGCGGAGCCACTTGCCGTGTTGGCTGGGCATCGCGGTGGCGATGGTTTGCGCCTGGGTACTGCTCTTTTCCATCGTGCCGGGCGGCTTTACGGCGCATGGCAATTCGCCGGTCGTCGCTTCAGGTTATCAGTGGATCGACGTCGGCGGCGTCAACGTTGGCGTCGATCTTCACGCTGACGCCATGACGGCCATCATGCTGGCGATGGTCACGACGGTGAGCTTGCTGGTCGCCGTGTACTCGGCCGGTTACATGCATGACGACCGCGGCTACGCGCGGTTCTTCGCGTTTGTGTCGCTGTTCGTATTCTCGATGTGCATGTTGGTGCTCGCCGCCAGCTTTTTGCTGCTATACGTGTTTTGGGAAGGCGTCGGCTTGTGCAGTTATTTGCTGATCGGGTTCTGGTACCGAAAGCCGAGCGCTTCGGCCGCGGCTACGAAGGCATTCGTCGTCAATCGGATCGGCGATTTTGGTTTTATTATCGGCGTGATTTTGATTTGGACCACGTTCCGGTCGTTCGACTTTACCGTCGTGCTTGGACATCCTGATCACATCGCGCAGGTCGTAGCGGCGCATCCGGACCGGATCACGCTCATTTGCCTGCTGCTGTTCATGGGAGCGGTGGGCAAGTCGGCCCAGTTCCCGCTGCACGTGTGGTTGCCTGATGCGATGGAAGGTCCGTCGCCCGTGAGCGCGCTGATCCACGCGGCGACGATGGTAACGGCGGGCGTTTACATGGTCGCCCGGTGCACGCCGTTGTTTGCCGCTTCGCCGACGGCGCAGATGGTCGTCAGCGGAGTGGGTGCATTTACGGCACTCCTGGCAGCGGTCATTGCGATTACGCAAAACGATCTCAAACGCGTGTTGGCTTATTCGACGGTCAGCCAGCTTGGCTACATGTTTATGGCGCTTGGCGCGGGTGCGGCTGGCGCGGCGGTCGCGACATTCGGCGTCACGGCAGCCATGTTTCATTTGATTACGCATGCGTTCTTCAAGTCGTTGCTGTTCCTCGCTGCCGGTAGCGTGATGCACGCCATGGGTGACGTGATCGACATGCGGCAGTTCAGCGGCTTGCGCCGCCGACTGCCGATCACGCATTGGACGTTCCTGTGCGGCGCGCTGGCGCTGGGCGGTGTGCCGCCGTTCTCGGGCTTTTGGAGCAAGGACGAAATCTTCGCATCGCTGTACACGGCGGCGCACGCGCCGGGGCGGGAAGGATATTTTTGGTTGATTCTCATCAGCGCGATCGTCACGGCTTTTGTGACCGCACTCTACACGTTCCGTGCGTACTTCCTCACGTTTTGGGGCGAAGAGCGTTTTCCGGTCGAGGCCGGCGCACATCCGCATGAAGCGCCGCCCGTGATGGCCTGGCCGCTGCGCATCCTGGCGGTGTTTGCCGTCGGCATCGGTTTCGTTATCGGACCGACGGCGCTGTTCGCCCAGTATCTGCATCACACGGCCGGGTTTGCGGAAGTCGCGGAACATGGCGTGATTGTCGGCTTGATGACCGTGAGCGCATTGGTGGTATTGGCCGGTGTCGCTTTGGCCTGGTTACTGTATTCCCGCCTGCCGGCGCTCCCCAGAAAGTTTGCCGATGAGTTCCCACGGCTCTATGCGTTATCGCTCAACAAGTTCTATATCGATGAAATCTATGTCACCCTTTTTGTGGCGCCGCTGCGCGGGGTGTCGTGGCTTTCGAATTGGTTCGATTGGCACGTCATCGACCCGATAGTGGATGGGCTGGCGCTGGTGCCGCGGGCGCTGAGCGGCGTGCCACTGTGGATGCACAACGGATTGGTGCCGTCGTACGCGCTGATCATGTGGCTTGGACTGCTGGGGTGCGTACTGTTTGCGATGCGGTTGTTGCCTTACTGACCTTGCGATGAACGGATTATTGCTAACGACGCTGCTTCTGCCGCTCGCGGTTTCGATCATTTTGCTGATC
>DASZZA010000717.1:0-3937 GCA_035545135.1 Lacipirellulaceae bacterium
TGACAATTCCCTTCCAACCGGCATGCCGATATACGGGAATCATCGTCCGCGTTTCGCGTGGCGCCTGAAAACTGCCGACCGGCGGCGGCGAAAAATACACACGCCGATTGCTCCCAAACTGCGGCTTGTCGCGCGTCGTCCACTCGACATAGCACAGCGGAAATGCCGCGTGGGCACTGCTCACCGAAACTCGCTTGCTTGTAGTCTCGCCGAGCTCTCGCGCCCACCAATTCAGCCGCAGCCACGGCAAGTTCCGCGCCTCGATAGCAAATGCCGGCGTCTCGGCCGTCGCATCCGGGTTCGTCAGCTCGATGTCCCAGCCGCGCGCGTTTACCTTCTGGTCCACGGCACCGTGCAACTTCCACCCGGCCGGCGTCACCAGCGGCGGTTCGAACGCCGCGACGCCAATCGGCCGAAAATGCCAACCAACTCCGCCCGCCTGCATCCACATCGGAAACGGCCAACCTTCGGCATGCGATGGCCCGTCGTGCTGTTGCGTTTGCACGTACCCATCGGCGTCGATCACTCGTCCCGTCAGCGCCGACCGCCAACGGTCACGCATCATGTTCAGCTTCGCTCCCTTCCCGACCGATGGCCACAACGTCGCATTCGGCAACCATTCATCCCACAGTGGAATCTGCGGCACAGACCTCTGGTAGTGCAACCAAAACAATTGCCGCAACGACTCCATCTCCGCCGCCTTCCCCGGAACAATGAACCGCGGAAAGTCGGCCGGCACCTCTGCCTCGACCCACGCCGTCGCCAAACCGCACATCACGGCAACAGCGAGCGACGCAACGCGACTTATCCTGGCCGCCCGGCCACGGTGTTCGAAAATCTTTTCAAACCGACGAATAAAACACCTCCGATTTCCGTGGTGCGCGACAACATCGCCGCACTCCTTCGAACCATTTTGCACGCACGCGATGCGACCAGCGCTGTCACTCTTTCGTCACCAGCGTCATTGCTTGCTCGAAATACGCCTGCAGGCGCAAGAACTCTCGCGTGTCGCCGCCGCGGTCTGGATGCAGAAGCTTGACTTTCCGCCGATACGCCACGAGCACGTCCTCGCTCGTGCACGGCAGCGAGAGGCCTAGCTCCTGAAGGCACCGCGGCCGGTCCTTGCGTACCCACTCTGGCAAATCGAGCCGATAGTGGCTGATCACCACGAGCGCCCGCCGCAGCGATCGCAAATAATCGCGGATGTGCAGCGACATCGAGACGTAGGCTACAACCGCGACGGCGACAATGAGCGCAAGATAGCTCGCGGTCACGGTCCAATCGACCCCGTCCGGCCAGAAATGCGCAGACGCTTCAGCAATGGCCTGCACGGTGCACATCGATGAACTGCTACCTCTTCTTTTCTATTTCCGCCGATGGACATTGTACGGCAGCCCGCCGTCCCACGCCACTCGACGCGCATCGCGTGACCCAACTCGTTTCCACCAAGCCGCCGCTAATCTTGCAGCAGCGGTCGGGCCCAGAGGGCCGCTACGTCGTCCTGCAATTGGTGGATCTGCCATTCAAGCCTCACCGGCAGCGGTTGGTCGCTCAGTACCTGAAGCGCGGCAAGCCGGGCCTTGGCCACGTCGATCTCGGCTTGTTGCCGACGAAGGACGGTATCGGGAACGGCACCAGCTTGCAGTTGGTTTGCCTGCAGCGATTGCTGGTGGTTTTCGGTCAACGTCTGAATGCGATCCATCGTGGCGACGATCTGCGGACCGAACGAGTTGTTACCGCCCTTACCTTGTAGCTGCTGCAAACGGTCGTGGGCCACTTTCACATTCGCCTGCAGGCTTTTAATCATATCTGGAGAGTTGGTTCCGGCGGCCAGCTTGTTTTGAGCCTCGGCTTCTGCAAGTCGTGCCTCCGCTAGTGTGACATTGGCTTGCGCGCAGCGGATTTCCAATGTCTTCCAGTTCGTCGGATTGGATGCATCGCCGGCACGGAGCTTGGAAAAGCAGAGCACGGTAATGAGGCACAGGACGGACGCCGCTAACAACAGGAATCGTTTCGACATGGGTTTGACTCCGATTGAGGAATTGAGGCGCTACCGGGTTTTTGTTCGCGCGAGTATGGCCGTAACATTGTCCCTACCGCCGGCAGCGAGGGCAAGTTCCACGAGGCGGTCGCACGCGGTTTGTGCATCGGGCGATTCGTCGAGGCATTGAGCGATTTGGGTCTCGCTGACCATATCCGTCAGGCCATCGGTGCACAGCAGGATTTGATCTATGGGCTGCAGCCGCACGAAATGGATATCCGGGCGGGCATTGCTCGAATCGTAGCCCAAGCATCGCGTCAGCATGTGGCTGAACTTGGCCGCAATTTCCGGTGCGACGCCGCAGGAGATGAACTCCTGCTCGATCGTATGGTCGGTCGTGATGCGCCGCATGATGCCGTTGCGCCATAGGAAGCTGGGCGAATCGCCGATTTGGGTAATCGCAGCGAACGAGCTGACAAAGTAGGCTGCGGTGAAGGTGGTGCCGCTATCAGCAAAATCTGGATTAGATCTGAACTCATCGATGAATGCCTGTTGCAGTAGGTAGATGAAGCCTTCGATCCGCTCGGTTAGCTCGGCCGAGTTCATATCCTGAACCTTCATGATCCAGCTCGACGTGCGGCCGGCAAGCTCCCAACCCGTTCGAATTGCGATTTGGCTGGCCAGTTTGCCGCAGCCTGTGCCTCCCATCCCATCCGCGACGGCCATTGCGAAGGTTTCGTCGGTGGGTAACGTCAGCTCGCCCGTGGGCACGTTCGTGTGAAGCAACTGTTGAGTTCGGGTGCGTCGCAACACAATGTAGTGGTCTTGGTTTTCGCTGCGTCGCAAGCCAGTATGGGTGGCAGCGCCGAATTCAAATGCGAGATCGGTCGCCGTTCGCACGAAGTACCTGGCCGCCGCGAGCGCCGGCTTGACGTCTTCCATTGTCTCGGAATCATGCAGAGCCATGGTCGCCACCTCACTAAGATAGGTTACGATGAGATGCCGCGATGAGAGCCATGATTATATCGAGGCGTTGAGCCGGTTGCGAGCAAACGACACAATCGCGCCTGTGTCGTCGCGCCAGCAGCTTGACGGCGACCGCTAAAAACCACGACGATGCGTGTATGCCCAGACCTACACCAATCGCCTGTCGAATTGCGGGAGTCGTTGCAATTATGGTGATGAGCACGACCGTCAGCGGCCAGGCGCCAGCCGATACAAGCGGCAGTAAAGTGGCAAGTAGTGCCGGCCAGGCCGCTGACGCCCGCAATGCCGCATTGATGGCGCCAGCTCGTCCGGCAGTAGCAAAGGGATTGAAGTATCTGGCATCGCGGCAGCAGGATGACGGGTCTTTCTCCAATAGCGGCTATGGAAGGAACGCGGCGGTCGTTGCGCTGGCCGGCATGTCGTGGCTGGCCAGCGGCAGCACGCCGGGGCGCGGGCCGTATGGGAAAGATGTCGGTCGCGCGAGCGATTTTTTGTTGGATCATTGCGCACAGAGCGGGTTCATCAGCGTCGAGGGGGCGATGAGCCATGGGCCAATGTATGAGCACGGCTTTGCGACGCTGTTTCTCGCCGAGGTTTACGGAATGTCGCCGCGCGACGATTTGCGGGAGAAGCTTTCGCAGGCGGTGAATCTCATTGTGCGAACGCAGAATGCCGAAGGTGGCTGGCGCTACCAGCCGCGGCGCGAGGATGCGGATATTTCGGTAACCATTTGCGAGATGATGGCGCTGCGCGCGGCGCGCAACGCCGGGTTGAAGGTGTCGCGAGAAACGGTGGACCGATGCGTCGACTACGTGAAGCGAAGCCAGAATGCGGACGGCGGTTTTCGCTACATGCTCACGCCCGGTCCGAGCGCGTTTCCACGTTCGGCCGCGGGTGTGGTCGCTCTTTACAGCGCGGGGATTTATAAGGGACGGGAAGTCGAACGCGGGCTCGCGTATCTCGACCAGT
>DASZZA010000718.1:0-4086 GCA_035545135.1 Lacipirellulaceae bacterium
GACAAACCGTGGCACCAACACGAAATCGATGTTTTCCTGAAGCGTCGAAGTGGCGAGTGCCTCGTGGACGGTACAAAACACTTCCAGTATCGCGTGGACCCGCTTTTCGCCGTGTGTCTTAAGAGATCGGATTTCTGCGAGGGAACGATCGGCATATTCTTCAAGGCGCGAATGCCAGATCACCGTCGGCAAGGATTGCAAGGTAGGAGCTAAGCGGCCAAGTTTCTCGTGGCCCATGTCGTAGCGATTGACGGTCTCGCACCATTGCGCCCACAACGATTCGGATACAACGGATGCGTCAAATCCGCCGGTGGGAGCCGGCTTTTGTTTACGCGCGGATTCTTGGTTGCTCAACCCAAAGGGCACGTCGGGCGCCGTTGCCTTGGCGGCACGTTTCAACAAGTCGAAAAAACCTAGAATTTTCTTGTGGCCGACGCCGGGAGTGGCCATTAAATCTTCAAACGGCTGCGACAATAGTTCGCGCAATGGACGGTCGAGAAAGGCAATTGGTAGCCGCCGATCGGTTGGCAAAACCCAGTACGACAACGCCTTATCCAGCCGGCCATCGTCGGGCCGATCGACCAGATTCTTACGAAGCCGTTCGTAGGTACCCACCAGTCGGTACCGGTCGTTGGAGATAGCTTTTCGAGCCATGAGAGATTTGCTCCATATTAGTTGGTTTACCCTCCTGGAAATCAACAAGTTGCAGAGCAGGATGTTCCGTTAGAATACCCCCACCACGAGGGGTAAATCGCACTCTGGTATTCTTACTGCTTTTGTACGGATGTCAACGGCAGAAGGATCGCGCGACCCCCTGTAATAGAAGCCATGATTTACTGGTCTTTCCTGAAAAATCGGTACACTTTATCGATAAACTCCGGGTTTTGGCTATTCAGTTGAGAACCAAATCTGGGACGCAAAAATATCGAAATTTTATGGGAACCGTTTGACGGATTGAGTGGACATTCGCACTCGGCCGCGTGCTGGCTGCCAGAAGATCAGAGTTCGATTTCCATCCCATCGGTGCCAATCGCCAGATTCGAAAAGATTTGCCGTGCGGCCATCAGATTGAATGCGTCGTCGCTCTCTACCTGCGGATCAATGTGAGCGATGACCAGCCGACCAACTTTTGCGGCAGCAGCCACTTCAGCGACAGCGAGCAGGGAGCTATGTCCGGTGCTGGCCGCGATATTGTTCTTGTCATTCGCAAAGTATGCTTCGTGAATCAACACATCCACACCCCGAATACGACGAACATAGTGAGCATCCGTCGCCGCCGTAGTATCGGTGATATACGCCAGCGAGTGCCCGAGCCAATCGAGCCGAAAGCCGACTGAGCCGCCGGGGTGCGGGAGCGGAAAGTGTTCCAGAGTTCCGCCGTCGGGCAGAGGACACTTGCCCACCAGCGGCGCGAACTTGAATGGCGGAGCGACGGGAAAAATTGCCTCGGCGAACAGGTGCTCGCGTATAGCGTTTAATTTTAACTGCTGGGCATGCACGGTCGTGCGCGCGAGCACGTCTCGGGGAACAAGGTTTACGAGGTAAGTAAGACCGGCGACGTGGTCGAGGTGTGCGTGGGTCAAAAAAATGTCGAGGTGCTGGGTCTGCAAATGCTTGCCGATGCTACACATGCCAGTGCCGGCATCGAGCACGACTCCAATCTCCGGCAGCATCAGGCAGGCCGTCTGACGGCGGCTCGTCGGAAAATAGCCCCCGGTTCCAAGTAGAACAAGCTTCATGGGGCGACATGCTCCGAAAAGGCATTATAATCCGATGGACGTCGCGGTTCTGATACGCAGTTAATTTAGCCGTGGGTGATGCTAACAGCAACGCCGTCGCGACTGGGACCATGGTATGAAGTTGCAACGAAACTCGACTGGCCGCATCGCATTGCTGGTACTCTCATTGGCTCTCGGCTTCATCGGTTGCCACCAGGAGACATCGCCCGAAGTCGTCGTCTACACCGCCCTCGATGAGGAGTTTTCGAAGCCGATATTCGAGGACTTCACGCGACAGACCGGCATTTTCGTACGTTCGGCCTACGATGCCGAATCAACCAAAACGGTCGGGCTCACGCAGCGAATCTTAAGTGAACGCGACCGGCCTCGGTGCGACCTCTTTTGGAACAATGAAATCATCAATACCCATCGTTTGGAGAGCGCCGGGCTCTTGCGACCTTACAAATCGCCGACGGCGGCTCCTTACCCTGCCTCGGCGCACTCGCCCGACGGCACTTGGTACGGCTTTGCCGCTCGAGCTCGCATTCTGATCGTCAACACGAATCAAATCCCGGAGGAACGTCGGCCGAAATCGATCCACGATCTTACCGATCCGCAATGGTACGATCGCTGCGGAATCGCCAAACCGCTGTTCGGCACCACGGCTACTCAGGCGGCCTGCCTATTCGCGGCATGGGGTGACACGGAGGCGCGGGACTTCTATCGAAGCGTCAAGCGCAATGCTCGCGTTATGTCAGGCAACCGGCAGGTAGCGGATGCGGTCGGAGGTGGTTCGCTCGCGTTTGGTCTCACGGACACGGACGACGCCCTCGGTGAGCTGAGGAAGGGCATGCCCGTTGCCATCATCTATCCGGACCAGGGTCCCAACGAAGCGGGAACGCTTTTTATTCCGAACACGCTGGCCCTCATTCAGGGTTCGCCGCATCAGAAAGAAGCGGAGAAGCTGCTCGACTATCTGTTATCTGCGCCGGTGGAGCGCCGACTAGCGGAAGGTCCCAGCGCCCAGATTCCGCTTCAACCGGGCGTCGATGCATCGCCGCAGGTGAAAACGCCAGGGCAAGTGAAGGCGATGGACGTCGACTGGGCCGCTGCGGCCGCCAAATGGGACGATGCGGCGGCGTTCCTCAAGAAGGAGTTCACCGGGGCGGACTGAGCCGCTACTGCCCGCTGGAGAATCTATAAGGCCCGCCGATGTCGCTTGGGAGGGCGGCGCCCTGGTGGAGTCGGCCGTGATGGCTGCGCCGGCTGTGGCTTCTCTTCCACAGTTGCAGCCTCGCTGGCCGGTATTGTCGTTGCCGGGCCTCCCATCGGCGCCACCGTGGCAACCGCATTGAAGCCGTCGATTTCATCGCGCGTGAGCAGGCGGTTGATGAGCATCTCGATGCGGGTCAGTTCGGCGCCTTCTTCCGTCGTGACGAACGTGTACGCCACACCTTCGCGGCCCATGCGGCCGGTGCGGCCGACCCGGTGCACGTAGTCGTCGGACGACTGGGGAATGTCGTAGTTGATGATGTGCGAAATGCTGGTTACATCGATGCCGCGACCTACCACGTCGGTCGCCACGAGAAACCGCACTTCGCCGGCTCGAAACTTCTTCATCACGCGGTCGCGCGCCGCCTGCACCATGTCCCCGTGCATCATGTCGGCGGCGGGAAAGTGCTTCGAGAGCCGGCGAAACACTCGTTCGGTACCACGCTTGGTGCGGCAAAAAATGATGGCTTGCTCCGGCTTATCGCGCTTCAGCAAGTGAACCAAAAGGTCGAATTTCCGCTCTTGGTCAACTGTGAAGTAAAACTGCTCGATCGTTTCCACCGCCTTAGTCTTCGGCGAGAAATCCATAACTTCGGGATCGCGCATATATGTTCGGGCCAGGCGCTCGACCGGCGGCGCGACCGTGGCGCTCAATAACAGCGTCTGACGATCTCGGGGGCACCGGCGGAGAATCTTTTCAATGTCTGGCCGGAACCCGATGTCGAGCATGCGATCGGCTTCGTCCAATACGACAATTTGGACGGACCGCAAATCAAGGGAACCGCGTCCGATGTGGTCGAGAACCCGACCGGGCGTTCCGATCACGACGTCGGCCCCACGCTGCAGTTTGGCGATCTGGCCGCGAATGGGTTTGCCGCCATAGATGGGCACGCACGTCAGCCGCCGGCCGTGGGCGAGCTTTTCGAACTCGTCGCGGACTTGCACCGCGAGCTCGCGAGTCGGCACGAGAACGAGCGCCCGCGGCGGTGCGTTTCGTCCACCGTGCTTGAGTCGCTCAATAATCGGAATGGCGAACGCGGCGGTTTTTCCGGTACCGGTTCGGGCCTGGCCTAGTACGTCCCTGCCCTCAAGAGCG